>NZ_SSDM01000175.1:0-50458 GCF_004794375.1 Microbacterium sp. K35
CGGCCTGCGGCGCGGCAGGTGCCTCGGTGGCGGCAGGCTGGGCAGCGCCGGAACCGACGCGGGCCAGGACGGCGCCGACCGCGATGGTCTCGTCCTCGGCCGCGACGATCTCCTGGAGCACGCCGGCGACGGGCGAGGGGATCTCCGTGTCGACCTTGTCCGTCGAGATCTCCAGAAGAGCCTCGTCGACCTCGACCGAGTCACCGACCTGCTTGAGCCAGCGGGTGACCGTTCCCTCGGTGACGCTCTCGCCGAGCTCGGGGAGCACGATGTCGGTGGCGTCACCGGACGGCGCAGCCTCGGCGGCGGGAGCGGGAGTCTCGGCCGCAGGAGCCTCGGCCGGAGCCGGCGCTTCAGCAGGAGTCTCGGTCGCGGCAGGGGCCTCGGCAGGGGCGGCCTCCGCTTCGGGGGCGGCCGCAGCGGGCGCGTCGCCCGCCGGGGCTGCGGCGCTGCCGTCGCCGATGCGAGCGAGCAGGGCACCGACCTCGACGGTCTCGTCCTCGGCGACGAGGATCTCCTCGATCACGCCGGTGACCGGGGAGGGGATCTCGGTGTCGACCTTGTCGGTCGAGATCTCGAGCAGGCCCTCGTCCGCCTGGACGGTGTCTCCCACCTGCTTGAGCCAGCGGGTGACCGTACCCTCTGTGACGCTCTCACCGAGAGCGGGGAGGACCACGGATGTGCTCATGACTGAGTCTCCTTCAGAAGTTGTATGACGCTTGTCTAGCTTAGTGACTCGGGCACCGGTTGGTGCTCAGAGGGCGTGCAGGGGCTTTCCGGCCAGCGCGAGGAAGGCCTCGCCGAGCGCTTCGCTCTGCGTGGGGTGCGCATGGATGAGCGGAGCGATGTCCTCGGGGTGCGCCTCCCAGGCCACAGCGAGCTGACCCTCGGTGATGAGCTCGCCGACGCGGTCACCGATCAGATGCACGCCGAGCACCGGGCCGTCGTTCTGGCGGACGACCTTGACGAGGCCGCCTGTTCCGATGATCTCGCTCTTGCCGTTGCCGGCGAGGTTGTACTCGTAGGACGACACCGCGTCGGCGCCGTGCGCGGCCACGGCCGCCTCCTCGGTCAGCCCGACCGAGGCGACCTCGGGGCTGGAGTATGTGACCTTCGAGATCTGCACGTCGGGGACCGTCGCGGGGGAGAGGCCGGCGATGCGCTCGGCCACCGCGATGCCCTGCTGGAAGCCCCGGTGGGCGAGTTGGAGCCCTGGGACGATGTCGCCGACCGCCCACACCCCGGGAACCCCGGTGCGCAGTTCCTCGTCGACCGTGACGAACCCGCGGTCGAGGACGACGCCCGCCTCCTCGAAGCCCAGATCGGCCGTGGCGGGACCGCGACCGACTGCGACGAGCAGGTAGTCCGCGGTGAGCTCCGTGCCGTTCTCGAGGGTCACGCTGACGGACGTGTCGTCCTGGGTGGCCTGCTGGAACCGCACTCCGAGCGAGTACTGGATGCCACGGCGCCGGAACGCGCGCTCGAGCCCCTTGCTCATCGCGATGTCCTCGTTCGGCACGAGGTGCGGCAGCGCCTCGACGATCGTGACCTCGACACCGAAGGAGCGCCAGACGCTCGCGAACTCCACGCCGATCACACCGCCGCCGAGCACGATAACGCGCTCGGGGATCACATCGAGCGCGAGCGCCTGCTCGCTGGTCAGGATGCGGCCGCCGATGTCGAGCCCGGGAAGCGTGCGGCTGTACGAGCCGGTGGCGAGCACGACGTCCGTCCCGACGTACACGTCGTCGCCGACGCTGACGCTCCGGTCTGCGTTGAGCCGTCCCGTCCCGGTGACCGTGGTGATGCCACGCGCCTTGACGAGGCCCTCGAGCCCCTTGTACTTCTTCGCGACGATGCCCTCGCGGTATGCCCGCACGCCCGCCGCGTCGATGCCGTCGAGGGTGGCCGAGATCCCCACCGCTGCGGCGTCGCGCACATGCTCCGCCACCTCCGCCGCGTGCAGCAGCGCTTTGGTCGGGATGCAGCCGCGATGCAGACAGGTGCCTCCGACCTTGTCCTTCTCGATCAGCGCGACCGACTTGCCGAGTTCGCTGGCGCGCAGCGCGGCCGCGTAGCCGCCGCTGCCACCGCCGAGCACGACGATGTCGAAGGTGTGGGTTGTCATCGGTGTTATGCCTCCGTGTGGGATGCTGCTTCGGCGAAGGCGACGATCGATCGGACCATCGCCCCCGTTGGACCCTTCTCCGTGAAGCCGTAGGGCGCACCGGCGTGTTCGCCGGAGCCCGCGATGTCGAGGTGCACCCAGGGGATGCGGGCGGCGTCCTCGGCGTCCGAGACCGGTCCGACGAAGCGTCGCAGGAACAGACCGGCGAACGAGGCGCCGCCCATCCGGTCGCCCATGTTCGCGTTCTGCAGGTCGGCGATCGGCGACTCGAGGGACTCCTCCATGTACGAGGGCAGCGGCATGTGCCAGGCGGGCTCTCCGGTCTGCTCCGCCGCGGCGAGGAACCGCGTCACCGTCTCGTCGTCGCCGAACACGCCCGTGTGCCGGTGTCCGAGGGCGGCGACGATCGCACCGGTCAGCGTCGCGACGTCGATGATGACGTCGGGATGCTCTCGGCTGGCGGCGACCAGGCCGTCGGCGAGGACCAGGCGCCCTTCGGCGTCGGTGTTCTGCACCTCGACCGTCGTGCCGTCGAGGATGCGGATGACATCACCGGGGCGCAGGGCCCGGCCGGACGGCATGTTGTCGGTGATGCAGAGCCAGGCGGTGACGCGCACCGGGAGCCCGAGTCGGGCGATGGCGCGAAGGGCGGCCAGGGACGTCGCGGCCCCGGCCATGTCGAACTTCATGCCCACCATCGAGGCGGCCGGCTTGAGGGAGAGGCCACCGGTGTCGAACGTGATGCCCTTGCCGACCAGGGCGAGGTGCCGCACGGCGTCTGCGGGGGAGTAGTCGAGGCGGACCAGACGCGGCGGCCGGTCGGACCCCTGCCCGACCCCGAGGATTCCGCCGAAGCCCTGCTCCGCCAGCGCGGCCTCGTCGAAGATGTCGACGGTGACGTCGAGCTCGGCGACGCTGTCGGCCGCGCTCTGCGCGAGCTGCGCGGGGCTCTGCCACTCCGCGGGGACGTTCACCAGATCCTTGATCAGCGCGACGGCTTCGCCCAGGGTCTGCGCTCGGGTGATCGTCTCGTCGTCGAGGTCGGCGTGGACGGTGATCCGTTCGGCGCGCGCCTTGCCCTTCTCGGTGCGGTAGCCGTCGAAGCGGTGACCGCCGAGCACGGCCCCCTCGGCGGCGGCGGCGGCGTGGCCGTCGAGGCCGGAGGCGAGCCCGAGCGCGACGTGCGGGAACCCGGTCAGCGAGCGGAGGGCGACACCGGCGGCGCTGCGGATCGCGGCGTCGTCGATGCTCTTCCCTGCACCGACGACGGCGAACGGCAGGGTGGAGACGTCGGGCGCGTACACGCGGGCGAACGATCCGGCGGCACCGGTGAACCCGATGCCTTCGAGGACCTCGGCGAGGCCGGGGTAGGCCCCCAGCGACTCGGCCGAATCCGAGAGATCGGGAACGACGAGCACTGCGGCATCAGCAGCGCTTCCGGGGAACTGATCGGTGGTGTGCGAGAGCACGGGAAGCGTCATGCTCTCCATCCTAGGAGGACCTCTGCGACCGGGTGGCCCCGCGTGGCCCCGCGTGTTCGCTCTCAGCGAGACGGCCCGGGGCCCCTCGTCGGGACCTGCTCGTAGCATGGAGTCATGCCCTTCTCCGGAGAGATCCACGAACGCGTCGCGAACGCGCCGACGGTGCCGCACGGACTGCCCCTCGTCGTGCTCCTGACCGGCTTCACGGATGCCGGGAGCGCGGTGTCCGGACTGATCGACCACCTCCGCGAGTCCACATCTCCGCAGCCGCTCGTGATCTTCGACAACGATGTGCTCCTCGACTACCGGGCCCGCCGTCCGGTGATCTCCTTCGATCAGGACCACCTCACCGAGTTCCGGCCGCCTCGGCTGGAGCTCTCGCTCGCGACGGACGCCCTCGGTCGCCCGTTCCTCCTTCTCGCGGGCTACGAACCGGACTTCGCCTGGAACGCCTTCGCCGAGACCGTGCTCGACCTCGCCGCGGAATACGAGGCATCCGGACTGCACTGGGTGCATTCGATCGCCATGCCCGTGCCGCATACCCGCCCCATCGGCACGACGGTGAGCGGCAACCGCCGTGACCTCGTGGTCTCGCACTCGGTGTGGCGCCCGCGTACGCAGGTGCCGGCGACCGCGGGGCATCTGCTGGAGTTCCGTTTCGCCGAGCGCGGCGAACGAGTGGTGGGCTTCGTGCTGCTCGTGCCTCACTACCTCGCCGAGACGGAGAACCCCGACGCGGTCAGCGCCGCGGCCGAGAAGCTCATGGCATCCACGGGACTGGTGCTCATGCTCGACGCCGTGCGCGAGCGCCGGGAGGACTACATCGCCAGGGTGGACGAGCAGGTCGCGGCGAACGACGAGCTGCAGCAGATGGTCCACAACCTGGAGCGCCGCTACGACGCCTACATGGCAGGCCGCGACCCCGAGGACGACAGCTACGACGAGGGCGGGTTCAGCGAGCGCGACCTGCCGAGCGCGGACGAGCTGGCGGCGGAGCTCGAGCGCTACCTGGCCACGCGACCGTCGGGCGACGAGGACAAGCCCGGCCGCGGCTGAGCAGGATCGACGCGAACTTCGCCGGATTGCATCCGGAGCGCCACACGTGTGCGATACTAGGAGTCCGACCCGTTGTCAATCGGCGTTTTCGAACTCCGGACTTGACAAGGGTCTTACTAGTGTCCGAAATGTCCCGGGGCCCGTGATCGGCTCCGTGAAAGGCGAAACGTGACTCCTGCCACGACGAAGAACACACGGACGAAGAAGGCCGCCGAAGAACCCACGCCCGACGAGGAGATCGAGGTCGAGAACCTCGACGAGGCAGCGCCCGCCAAGCGCGGTGCCGCCAAGCGCGGCGCGGCGAAGAAGAAGAAGTCGGAGGAGGTCGTCGAGGAAGACGACGCCGCGACCGATTCCGCCGAGGAGAGCGCGGGGGACGACGAGGAGGAGGACGCCAAGCCGGCGTTCACCGAGCCGCTGCCCACTGGCGCGATCGTCATCTCGTCGAACGACGACGAGGACGTCCCCGTCTACTCGACGCAGATCACCGGCGCCACGGCCGACCCCGTCAAGGACTACCTGAAGCAGATCGGAAAGGTCGCGCTGCTGAACGCGGCCGAAGAGGTCGAGCTCGCGATGCGCATCGAGGCGGGTCTGTTCGCCGAGGAGAAGCTGTCCGCGATGACCCCGGCCGAGAAGTCGAGTCAGCTGGGTCTCGACCTCCAGTGGGTCGCCCGCGACGGCCAGCGAGCCAAGAGCCACCTGCTCGGCGCGAACCTGCGGCTCGTCGTCTCGCTCGCCAAGCGGTACACCGGTCGCGGCATGCAGTTCCTCGACCTGATCCAGGAGGGAAACCTCGGTCTGATCCGCGCCGTCGAGAAGTTCGACTACACCAAGGGCTTCAAGTTCTCGACCTATGCGACCTGGTGGATCCGTCAGGCGATCACGCGCGCCATGGCCGACCAGGCCCGCACGATCCGCATCCCCGTGCACATGGTCGAGGTCATCAACAAGCTCGCCCGCGTGCAGCGGCAGATGCTGCAGGACCTGGGTCGTGAGCCCACCCCGGAGGAGCTGAGCCGCGAGCTCGACATGACCCCGGAGAAGGTCGTGGAGGTGCAGAAGTACGGCCGTGAGCCCATCTCCCTGCACACTCCGCTCGGTGAAGACGGCGACAGCGAGTTCGGTGACCTGATCGAGGACACCGAGGCGGTCGTCCCCGCCGATGCCGTGGGCTTCACGATGCTGCAGCGCCAGCTCGAGCAGCTGCTCGACTCGCTCTCGGAGCGGGAGGCGGGCGTGATCCGCATGCGCTTCGGCCTCGGCGACGGTCAGCCCAAGACGCTCGACCAGATCGGTGACACGTTCGGCGTGACGCGTGAGCGGATCCGTCAGATCGAGTCGAAGACGATGGCCAAGCTGCGCCACCCGAGCCGCTCGCAGTCGCTGCGGGACTACCTCGAGTGATGCAGGCGAACGAGGGCAAGGCGCTCGAGACCAGCGTCGACGGCACGAGCTACGCGCGCATCCCGTTGCGCACCCGCGTGGTGATGCCGGACGACGACCTCGACGCGGTCATCACCGAATACGCGAAGGAGGTCGTGCAGCCGGGAGACCTGCTGTTCGTCACGGAGAAGATCGTGGCGATCACGCAGGGTCGGTCGTATCGACTGGACGAGATCACTCCGCGCAAGCTCGCGCTGTTCCTCTCGAAGTACGTCACGCGCACGCCCTACGGCATCGGGCTCGGCATGCCCGAGACCATGGAGATGGCCCTGCGGGAGTGCGGCACGCCGCGTATCCTGTTCGCCGCCGCCGTCTCCGCGGTCACCAAGGCGTTCGGACGAAAGGGTGACTTCTATCGCATCGCCGGGGACAAGGCGCGCGCGATCGATGGCCCCACCAAGCACACGATCCCGCCGTACAACCAGGCCGTGGTGCTCGGCCCGAAGGACCCGGACGGCGTCGCAGCACGGCTCAAGGGCCTGCTCGGTGGGCAGGTGGAGGTCGCGGTGGTGGACATCAACGACCTCGGCGGCAACATCCTCGGATCGACGCTCGACAAGGCCGGCGAAGCCCGGCTGGTGAAGATCCTCGGCGACAATCCGCTCGGCCAGGGACTGGAGTCCACGCCGCTCGGCATCGTCCGCGCGGTCTGATCTGCTGGTTCGACGAGAACGCCCCCGGAGGAATCCGGGGGCGTTCTGTCGTGGTGGTCAGAACCCGATGACCTCGCGGTAGCGCGGCTTGTGGCCGGTGCGGATCCCGGTGACGCTGGGCTTGTTCTCGTACACGCCGGCGCCCCAGTTGCCCTCGACGAGCACGGGACCGTCCGGCGTGACGACGACGTCCCAGCCGACGTACTGCACCTCGGGCACGACCCTGGCCACGCGGTCGATGAAGGCGCGCACCTCGTCCATGAAGGGCAGCTGGAAGTCCGCGATGCGGAAGCCCGAGTCCGGGTGCGTCTCGTGCACGTGGCCGTGCGAGTCGTACCCCGCGCCGACCGCGTGTCCGTTCTCGTCGAGCATCGTGTAGAAGCCCCCGAAGGTCATCTGATCGCTCACGGCGCCCCGCCCGAACTTCTGTGCCATCGCGAGGATGTGCGCCTTCTCGCCGTCGAAGAACGCGGTGATGCGGGTCGTGTTCACGGTGCCAGGGCAGACGGCGGCGAGGTCGTCGTGCTGTCGGATGACCTCTTCGATGAGGAGCTCGCCGCGACTCAGCAGCCCGCGGTGGAAGGCATCCCAGTCGTCGATATCGGCCGCGTGGTACCGGTGCACACCGGTGCCCGCCTGACCGACCGGCTCCTTGGTGACGATGGTCCCCAGGCGTTCCGTGAGCGCGCGCACCTCGGCGGCGTTGCCCTCTTCGACCACCAGCCACTCGCGATGGAGGTGCTCGGAGAACTTCCGGTTGAACTCGATCTTGTCCTGGAAGATCCACCGGAAGTCCGGGTGGTCGTACTTCTGGGAGAGCTGGTTCGACACGGGGTGCGTCATGTAGGTGTCGCGCTCGGCACGGGTGAGCATCGCGAAGTCGTAGTCGATGTAGTCCTGGAACCCCACGTTGTGCCGCGCGGCGGACCACAGCATGTCCACGACGATCGTCGGGACGGGCTTGTGGTGCTGTGCAGAGGCCTCCTTCGCTCGCTCGACGACGGAGCCGACGTCGATGCGACGGGCGCGGCCGAGGAGGTAGCGGATGCGGGGCGCGAGAGAAAGACGAGTCATGGAGCTCCGGGGGTTGGGGATGCCGTCCAGTCTACGGGGGAGTCACACCGGGATCCCGGAACACGAAGCTAGGCTGGATCACGTGTGTGACACGACCTCGAGTGCGCTTCCGCGGGCGCTGATCTCCCGCTCCGCCCTCACCGCCGCAGCGGTTGCGGCCGTCCGCGACGGGGGAGTGCGAGCAGACCTGCGCCGCGACGCCTGGGGTCACGGGCTGCTCGCCGTGGCCCACGCCGTGACGGTGGCCGGTGCCCGCGAGGTGCGCGTGGACAGCGAGGGCGAGGTGGAGATGCTGCGGCTGGAGGGCATCGCCGGGGTCACCACGGGGGAACCGGACATCGACCCGTCGATCCTCTACGGCCTCCCCGGCAGCAATCATGACGCGACACCGGTCCTGCGGCTGACGGGACGCGTGATGTCGACCAAGCCGCTGCGCGCGGGCGACGCCGTCTCCTACGGCTACACGTTCCGCGCGTCGGGCGACACCACGGTCGCGCTCGTGACCGGAGGGTACGCCCAGGGCATCGTGCGCGCGCTCGGCAACGTCGCCCTGGTCGAGGTGGACGGCATCCTCCGCCCGATCGTCGGCCGCGTGGCCATGGACGTCTGCGTCGTCGATCTGGTGGGCACGGAGGCCCCGGTCGGCGCCGAGGTGACGTACTTCGGTGGCACCGGACCCGCCCGAGACGAGATCGTCCGATGGTCCTCGGCGACGGACATGTCCGCCGCGGAGCTGGTCGCGGTCGCCGGTTCGCATGCCGTGCGGGGGTGGGAGGCATGAGCCGCCCCGAGCTGCGGCTGAGCGCGCGGACGCTCCGCGACAACATCGCGGCGGTCACCTCCCGCCTCGACGGATGCGAGCTCATGCTCGTGCTCAAGGACGACGCCTACGGCCACGGCCTCACCTGGACCGTGGAGACGGCCGTACAGGCGGGGGTGGCGTCGTTCGGAAGCTACGACGTGCGGGGCGGCCTCGACGTGCGACGGCTCGTTGGCCCTGAGGCGAGGGTGTTCGCGTGGGCCACCTCGACGGATGCGGAGATCGACGAGGCGCTGCTCCAGGGGATCGACCTCGGCGTGGGCACTGTGGAGTACCTGCACCGCATCATCGCGCGCGCCGAGGCGCTCGGGGCTGTCGCGCGCGTGCACCTGAAGATCGACACGGGCCTGCACCGCAACGGCGTGCTCCCGGAGGACTGGCCGGGGGCGATCGCGCAGGCTCGGGCTGCAGAGGCTGCCGGACAGCTGTCCCTGGAGGGGATCTGGAGCCACATCGCGGAGGCGAGCGATCGCGAGGACGATGACGCGCAGGCCGTGTTCCTCGATGCGGTCCGCGCCGCCGGGGCGACCGGCCCGACACCGGCCGCCCTTCACCTCACCGCGTCCGCGGCGTCGTGGTGGCGTCCCGAGCTGCGGGGCACCGTCGCCCGCATCGGTGCGTTCTGCTACGGGATCCGCTCCGCGGACGGGCCCGAGCTGGAGGGTGTGCGCCCGGTCGCGCGACTGGTGGCGCCGGTCGCACGCGTGGAGGAGGGTCGCGCGGCGATCGAGGTCGGCGCCTTCGACGGATTGCCATCGACGCTCGTCGGGGCCCGGGTCGGCACGCCGGCCGGAGCACGCGTGCTCGAAAGGATCGAACCGTTCTTCGCGCAGATCGAGGGATGGGCGGGACTGTCCGTCGGGGACGAGGTGACGATTTTCGGTCCCGGAGAGGCGGGCGAGTCCTCGGCCACGACGCTCGCGGAACGGATCGACACGGTCGGCGAGGAGATCCTCACGCGGCTGAGTCCGCGGATCCGTCGCGTGCCGGTGGACTGAGCCGGCGGGTCCGGCTCACTCCACCCGCGCGATCAGACCGTCTCGACGAGGCGAGCGGTCTCGTCGTGCCAGCTGGTGGCGACGCTGCGGAGCTTCTCCTCGTACTTGCGGCCGTGGTGGGCGCAGAACAGGAGCTCGGAGCCGTTGACCTCGGCGGCGATGTAGGCCTGCGCACCGCAGGAGTCGCACCGGTCCATCGCGGTCAGTCGGAACTCGACAGCGGAGGTCTCACGTTCGGTCGTTGCATTCATCTCGGGGCCTCCTCGGGTGTCGGCGTCCTTGTTGGTCGTGCTCAATACAACCACGCCCCGCCTGTGGGCATGCCCGGTTGTCGGCGTGTTTCGCTCAGCGCGTACGGGCTGGCGCCGACTGCCGACGCGTGGGGAGTGTCGGCCGAGTCCACGGCGCCCGCGCGAATAGACTCGGAGATTGTGAATGCCGAGTACTCCGCCCATCATCTCCAGGTGCTCGAAGGACTCGAGGCGGTCCGCAAACGACCGGGCATGTACATCGGCTCGAACGGTTCGCCCGGGCTCATGCACTGCCTGTGGGAGATCATCGACAACTCCGTCGACGAGGCCGTCGCCGGCAACGGGTCGCGCATCGACATCATCCTGCACGAGGACGGCAGCGTCGAGGTGCACGACCGAGGCCGCGGCATCCCGGTCGACGTCGAACCGCGCACCGGGCTGTCCGGCGTCGAGGTCGTCTACACCAAGCTGCACGCCGGCGGGAAGTTCGGCGGCGGCTCGTACGCCGCGTCCGGTGGACTGCACGGCGTCGGTGCCTCGGTGGTCAACGCCCTCTCCGAGCGTCTCGACGTCGAGGTCGATCGCGGCGGCAAGACCTATGCGATGTCGTTCCACCGCGGCGAGCCTGGCGTGTTCCGCGACTCCGGCGAGAAGCGACCCGACGCGCCGTTCACGCCGTTCGAGGAGAAGAGCGAGCTGCGGGTCATCGGCAAGGCGCCGCGCGGCGTCACCGGCACGCGCGTGCGCTACTGGGCCGACCGGCAGATCTTCACGAAGGATGCCGCGTTCCAGCTGGCGGAGCTGGAGACGCGTGCGCGACAGACGGCGTTCCTGGTCCCGGGCCTCGAGATCGTGGTGCGCGACGAGCGCGCCGGCACGGCGCCCGTCGGCGACGACGGCGCTCCCGCCGGGCCGATCGAGACGTCGTACCTGTACGAGGGCGGCATCTCCGAGTTCGTCGACTACCTCGCCATCGACCCGCCGGTGACGGACACGTGGCGCATCCAGGGCGAGGGCACGTTCCGCGAGACGGTGCCCGTGCTGCAGGCGGACGGCCACATGGTCGCGACCGAGGTGGAGCGCGTCTGCGAAGTGGATGTCGCACTGCGCTGGGGCACGGGCTACGACACCCGCATCCGCTCGTTCGTCAACATCATCTCCACGCCCAAGGGCGGCACGCACCAGCAGGGCTTCGAGCAGGAGCTGCTGAAGGTTCTCCGCGCGCAGGTCGAGCAGAACGCCCGCCGGCTGAAGGTCGGCAACGACAAGCTGGAGAAGGACGACGTGCTGGCCGGGCTCACGGCCGTGCTCACCGTCAACGTGCCCGAACCGCAGTTCGAGGGCCAGACCAAGGAGGTGCTCGGCACTCCGGCGGTGCGGCAGATCGTCGCCCAGGTCATGCGCAAGGAGCTCCTGCAGCGCTTCACGTCGACGAAGCGCGACGACAAGAGCCAGGCCACGCAGCTCCTCGACAAGATCGTGTCCGAGATGAAGGCCAGGGTGTCCGCGCGGGCGCACAAGGAGACACAGCGCCGCAAGAACGCGCTGGAGTCGTCCACGCTCCCCACGAAGCTCGTCGACTGCCGCACCAACGACGTCGAACGCAGCGAGCTGTTCATCGTGGAGGGCGACTCCGCTCTCGGCACGGCGAAGAACGCGCGCAACAGCGAGTTCCAGGCACTCCTGCCCATCCGCGGAAAGATCCTCAACGTGCAGAAGGCCTCGGTCGGGGACATGCTCTCCAATGCGGAGTGCGCGTCGATCATCCAGGTGATCGGAGCGGGCTCCGGTCGCACGTTCGACATCGAGGCGGCGCGCTACGGGAAGATCATCCTGATGAGCGACGCCGACGTCGACGGCGCCCACATCCGCACCCTGCTGCTCACGCTGTTCTTCCGGTACATGCGACCACTGATCGAGCACGGCCGCGTGTTCGCCGCCGTTCCTCCGCTGCACCGCATCATCGTGATCAACCCGGGGTCCAAGCCGAACGAGACGATCTACACGTACACCGAGCAGGAGATGCACGCGCTGCTGGCGAAGCTCCGCAAGGCGGGCAAGCGGTGGCACGAGCCGATCCAGCGCTACAAGGGTCTCGGGGAGATGGACGCCGAGCAGCTCGCGAACACGACCATGGACCGCTCCGGGCGTCTGCTCCGTCGCGTCCGCATGGAGGACGCGGAGGCCGCCGGTCGCGTGTTCGAGCTGCTGATGGGCAACGAGGTCGCTCCGCGGCGCGAGTTCATCATCGACTCGGCCGACCGGCTGTCGCGCGAGTCCATCGACGCCTGACACGCAGCGGGGAACCCGGGCGCCCGGGCGCCCCGCTCGACGGCTGTCCGCGCGCTCAGACGATCGTGCGCCCGATGCTGCCGATCACGCCGTCGATGGGCTGACCGGAGGCATCGCGTCGGGCGCCGGACTCCGGGAGCTTGCGGACGGCACCCGTCGGGTCGACCGCGAGCGGCGGGTTAGGACCGACCCACGCGACCGTCAGCCGGTCCTCGCCCTTCAGGAAGGCGTGGGCGCGCACCCCGCCGGTCGCTCGTCCCTTGGCGGGGTACTCCGCGAACGACGAGACCTTCGCGCGTCCTGGATCGGTTCCGGGCAGGATGCTCTCGGCACCCGACACGGTCGCCACGACCGCGTCGACCCCCGGTGCGACCGCCCCGAAGAACACCACCGTGGCGCCGGCCCCGAGCTTGATGCCGGCCATACCTCCGGCGGCAGCGCCCTGCGGTCGCACGCTCGCGGCAGCGAAGCGGAGCAGCTGCGCATCGGAGGTGAGGAACACGAGCTCGGCGTCGTCGGGGGACTCCGCCGCACCCACGACCGTGTCGCCGGGCTTGAGGCCGATCACCTCGAGCTCCGGGCGGACGGGGAGTGCCGACGGCACGATGCGCTTCACGACGCCCTGCGCGGTGCCCAGGGCGATCGGCGCGTCGCTGTCGAAGCGGACGAACCCGAGGATGCGCTCGCCCTTCGTGGTGATGCCGAGGTAGTCGCGCAGCGGGGCGCCGGCCGCCAGCTGGACCGAGCTCGCCGGAACCGACGGAAGGTCGACGGGGGAGAAGCGCACGACCCGTCCGCTGCTCGTGAGCGCACCGAGCTCGGCGCGCACCGTGGTCTCGACCGTGGCGAGGATGGCGTCGTGTTTGCTCCGGCGGGTGGGGGCCGTGAGTTCCTGGCCGTCGCCCAGGTCGACCCGGACGGCACGACCGGTGGTGGACAGCACGAGCGTGGTCGGCGCGTCGGCGATCTGCAGGTCGGCGGCCCCCTTGGCGGCGCGGGGCTTCGTCGGAGCCGCGTTGAGCAGCAGCGTGCGTCGCGGGGTCCCGTATGCCTCGGCCACGGCGTCGAGCTCGCGGGCGACGGCGGCGCGGAGCAGCGCGGGGCTGCCGAGCAGCTCTCGCAGGTCCGCGATCTCGGCGAGCAGCGCGTCGCGCTCCGTCTCCAGCTCGATGCGGGAGAACTTGGTCAGGCGCCGTAGCCGCAGCTCGAGGATGTACTCGGCCTGCGGCTCGCTGAGATCGAAGACCGAGCGCAGGCGGGTGCGCGCCTGTTCCGAGTCGTCGGAGGAGCGGATGACCTGGATGACCTCGTCGATGTCGAGGATCGCGATGAGGAGGCCCTCGACGAGGTGGAGACGTTCCTCGCGCCGGGCGAGGCGGTAGCGGCTGCGGCGGGTGATGACCTCGATGCGATGCCCGACGTAGACGCTCAGCATCTCCTTGAGGCCGAGGGTTCGCGGCTGCCCGTCCACCAGGGCGACGTTGTTGATGCTGAACGAGTCTTCCAGCGGTGTCAGCCGATACAGCTGTTCCAGGACCGCGTTCGGATCGAACCCGGTCTTCACGCCGATGGCCACGCGCAGTCCGTGGTTGCGGTCGGTGAGGTCGGTGACGTCGCTGATGCCCTGCAGCTTCTTGGCCTGGACGGCGTCCCGGATCTTCTCGATCAGTCGCTCGGGGCCGACCATATAGGGCAGCTCGGAGACGATGATGCCCGTGCGGCGGGGGCCGAGCGGCTCGATCGATGTCTTGCCGCGGACCTTCAGGGCGCCGCGACCCGTGGTGTACGCGTCCTTCACGCCGTCGAGGCCCATCAGGATGCCGCCCGAGGGGAAGTCGGGGCCGGGCACGTACTCCATCAGCTCTTCCGTCGTGGCGTCCGGGTGCTCGAGGAGGTGCACGGCTGCGGCGACGACCTCGATGAGGTTGTGCGGGGCCATGTTCGTCGCCATGCCGACGGCGATGCCGCTGGCGCCGTTGACCAGCAGGTTCGGGAAGGCCGCGGGCAGCACGGCGGGCTGCTGGAATTGGCCGTCGTAGTTGGGGATGAAGTCGACGACGTCCTCGTCGAGGTTCTCCGTGAGGGAGAGTGCGGCGGCCGCGAGTCGCGCCTCGGTGTACCGGGCGGCCGCCGGGCCGTCGTCGAGTGAGCCGAAGTTGCCATGCCCGTCGACGAGCGGCACGCGCAGCGCCCACTCCTGGGCGAGCCGCACGAGCGCGTCGTAGATGGCGGAGTCGCCGTGGGGGTGCAGCTTTCCCATCACCTCGCCGACGACGCGCGCGCTCTTCACGTGACCGCGGTCGGGGCGCAGACCCATCTCGGCCATCTGGAACAGGATGCGGCGCTGCACCGGCTTGAGCCCGTCCCGCGCGTCCGGAAGGGCGCGCGAGTAGATGACGGAGTACGCGTATTCGAGGAAGGAGCCCTGCATCTCGTGAGAGAGATCGATGTCCTGGATGCGTTCGTCGACGGGCTCGGACGGCGGGGTTTTCGGCATGGACTTCCTGGGGGCGTACGGGAGCCTGTGTCAGACTGGCTCGGATGTCCCTCATGCTACCGTCCGCCTCGCCCAGCGCCCGGAGCGTCGTCGGGGTGGCGGGCGACCTGAGCGCCGCTCTCCGCGGCGAGTCGGAGCTGCTCCCGCGCGCGGAGTCGGTCGTGCTGGTGGTGGTCGACGGCCTGGGCGCGCTCGGCCTCCGCGGGCACTCCGGTCACGCGCGCACGCTCAGTGGGGCGATGACGAAGCGGGATGTCGCGCACAGCGTGTTCCCGTCGACGACGGCTGCCGCGCTGACCAGCATCGTGACGGGTGTCTGGCCCGGAGAGCACGGGCTGGTGGGGTACCGCGTCCTCGACCGCGAGCGTGACGTGCTCGTGAACCAGCTCAGCGGGTGGGAGAGCGACGGGCTCGACCCGCTCGCGTGGCAGCGGGTGCCGACCGTCTTCGAGCGGGAGGCCGCCGCGGGCCGAGACACGTTCGCCGTGGGACTCGCCGCGTACGCCACGAGCGGGTTCACGCGCGCGACGCTGCGCGGCGCGACCTTCGTCCCCGCGCTGACCCCGGAGGATCGGGTCGAGGCGGCCTTCGCTCTCGCCCACGACCATCCGGGCTCCTTCGTCTACTGCTATCTGCCCGAGGTCGACAAGGCGGGGCACCGCTACGGGATCGCCTCCGCGGAGTGGGTCGCGGCGCTGGAGCGCATCGATGCCGCCCTGAGCGTTCGTGTGCCTCCGGGCGTGGGCGTCCTGGTGACCTCCGACCACGGCATGGTCGATGTCCCCGTCCATCGGCAGGCGGTCCTCGATGAACCGCACTTGCGCGGGGTGCGGCACCTGGGCGGCGAGCCGCGCATGCTGCACGTGTACCTGGAGCCGGCCGCCGACGAGAGCGCGGTGCTCTCCCGGCTGCGCACCGACCTGGAGGGCGCCGCCGATGTCGTGACGCGCGACGACGCCATCAGGGCCGGCCTGTTCGGTCCCGCGGTGACGGAGGCCGCGGCTGCCCGGGTGGGGGACGTGCTCGTGATCGCGCGCGCGGCCTGGGCGGTGTACGACGGCACCGCAGCGGATCAGCGCAATCGCGGCATGATCGGACAGCACGGTGCCATGACCGATGAGGAGACGCGGGTGCCGCTCATCCGTCTCGGTGCGTTCGCACGGTGACGCCGACGCCACCGCGGAGAGCGCGACTCACTCGTCGGTGCGCGCTCCGAAGACGATCTCGTCCCACGACGGCATGGCGTTGCGCCGACGACGACGGCCGCCGCTCTCCGCCGGTTCGGCGGGGCTGCGCGGCGAGTCCGGTTCCGTCGTCTCCGGCTCGCTGACATCGTCAAAGGCCTCGAAGAGAGAGATCGGGCTCGACTCCTCGCGGCTCTCCTCGTGCTCCTCGAGCAGCGGTGACGTCTCGCGCTGACCCCGACGCCGTCGCAGGGCCTCCAGCAGGTCGGCGGTCTCGGCGCTCGGGGCGCTGGAGTCGGGGGCGCGGTTGATCGCCGCGTCCTGAACGGCGGGGGCGGAGCGCTCCGGCAGCGACGGCTCTTCGACCTCCCCCTCCGGGATGGGCACGAGGCGCGGTCCGAAGGCACCGGAGTCGAAACGGCTGTCGTCCTTGTACGGAGACGTCGTCCGGTCGGCTTCCACCGCGCGGAGCCGGGGGATCAGTCCCTCGGGGAGCGAGCCCTGACGGGAGAGCTGAGTGGCGTCGGCGTTGAGGGGCGAGAGCGCGCTGCGCCGGGGGTCGAAGCTCCACCGGGCGTCGTGATCGACGTCGTTGGCTGTGAACTCGAGCTTCACGATCCAGCCGGTGTCCTCCTTCCAGCTCGCCCAGCGCTCGGATGTCGCCGCGACCTCTGCGAGCTTGGCGCGCACGGCCGCGCCGAACGTCGGCTGGGCGTCCGGTTCGACCTCGCTGCCGATGAGCACGGGCACGGCGAGAGCCTGGCCGATGATGTGCTCGCGCTCGGCGAGCACCGGCCCCTCGAAGCGGACCACGTCGTCGACCGCGATACCGAGCAGCTCGGCGACCTCGGGTGCGGTGAGACCGGCGCGGATCTGCGCCTGGATGTCGCGCGGGCTCGCGGCGAGCTTCTGGGCGGTCGGTTCGGCCTGTCGGGTGGCGCGGCGGATCTCCCGCTGCAGCACGTCGTCGATGGGCAGCGCGAAGCGTTCGCCCGACTCGGTCGCGAGCACGAGGACTCCTGCTTCAGTGCCGACGATGGTGACGTTTTCCATGCGAATGCCCCTCTGATGGGTGTGCGTTCATGGTGTCACGGGGGAGGGGGCGGAACAGGGAATATCGCGGGCGTGCCGTGAGTTTGCCCTGTCGCATGCGGAGGCATTTGCGAAATGCCCCACCGTCATGCAAACTATGGCCGCCGATTACCCGACGGCACACCCGCCCACTCGCACCATGAAAGTGGAGATTCACCGCATGGCAACCGATTACGACGCTCCCCGAAAGAGTGAAGACGACTCCGAGTCGATCGAAGCCCTGAAGGAGCGTGTGCCGGACAAGCTGTCCGGCACGACGGGGGACGAGGACTCCGACAACCCCTCGAACTTCGACCTGCCGGGCGCGGACCTCTCCGACCTCGAGCTCGACGTCGTCGTGCTGCCCGCGCAGCAGGACGAGTTCACGTGCATGAGCTGCTTCCTCGTGAAGCACCGTTCGCAGCTCGACCACGAGGGACCCGACGGCCCCATCTGCAAGGAGTGCGCTGCCTGAGCAGTCCTCCGAGCGACGCATGACGCGCCCCCGACCATCCGGTCAGGGGCGCGCTGTCGTTGGCGGGTGGCTCAGCCTTTCGCGGCGCGGATCGCCGCAGCGAGGCGGTCGGGGGTGCGGGTCGAGATGGTCCACGCCACGACCGGATCCGCGTCGTCGAGGTTGGGCACCACGACCAGGCCGTCGATGCCGCCGCGGATGAGGTGCCACCCGCGGGCGGGGAGTCCGGGTCCTCTGGCGTGACGTGCGTCAGCTCCATCGAGCGCGAGCGGTTCGCCGAGGTGGGTCACGTCGATGTGCGCGCGACCGGCGCGGAGCACGCCGTCCTCGACCGAGACGACCGGGGCAAGACCGATGACCGCGAGGACGAGCGCGGCGGAGACCAGCGCGCCGAGGACGAGCGCGACCGTCGATCCGACCGGGACGAAGATGAGCGAGACCATCGGTCCGGCGAGAGCGACGGTGACGAGGAGCCAGAGGCTCGGTGCGAGCCGCTCCCGGTAGCGGGGACGTGCGGCGGTGGCGGGGTTCTGCATTAGCCTCATGGGGTGACCGATTCCGTTGATGTCCCCATTATCGCCGCAGTGGTCCCCGGCTATGCGCACCCGGGTGACGCGGGCGCCGATCTGGTCGCCGCGGAGGCCGTGCACCTGGAGCCGGGGGAGCGGGCTCTCGTCCCGACCGGCGTGCGCATCGCCCTCCCGGACGGCTACGCGGCCTTCGTCGTTCCGCGCAGTGGTCTCGCGGCGAAGCACGGGATCTCCATCGTCAATGCACCGGGCACCGTCGACGCCGGCTACCGGGGTGAGATCAAGGTGAGCCTGATCAACACGGACATCCACAGCGCGTACGATGTGGCCGTCGGCGATCGCATCGCCCAGCTCATCGTGATGCCCGTGACCCGCGCCCGGTTCCTGCCGGTCGAGGAGCTCCCGGACAGCGTCAGGGGCGACGGGGGATTCGGATCGACCGGCTACCAGGCACAGGCCACCGCGAACGAAGCAGGACAGGCGAGATGAGCGACAACAACGCGACCCCCTCCAAGTCGGCGCCGGAGAACCGCGCCACGGAGGGTCCTTTCGACGACTCCGAGGCGAACCCGGTCCGCCCGTACATCGACCTCGGCGGGATCAAGATCCTTCCGCGCGAGGGTCTGAACCTGCGCCTCGAGGTCGAGGAGCAGTCCAAGCGCATCGTCGCCGTCGGACTCGACTACGCGGAGTCCTCGTTGCAGGTGCAGCCGTTCGCGGCACCCCGATCGGGCGGTCTGTGGGACGAGACCCGCGTGCAGCTGCGTGATCAGGTGAAGGCGCAGGGCGGACGGGTCGAGGAGCGGGAGGGCCCGCTGGGCAAGGAGCTGCTCGCCGAGGTCCCGGCCACGGCGGCCGAGGGCTCCGGCCTGCGTCTGGCACGCTTCATCGGCATCGACGGCCCGCGGTGGTTCCTGCGCGGTGTGATCGGCGGGGCGGCGGCGTCCGATCCCGAGGCGGCCGCGAAGGTGGAGGACCTGTTCCGTTCCATCGTCGTCGTGCGTGGCGGCGCCCCCATGCCCCCGCGTGACCTCATCCCCCTGAAGATGCCGGCGACCCCGGGCTCGGCGTGAGCTCCCCGGTTCCCGAGGAGCCGGAGCGCCCGCAGACCGCGTCGGAGATCCTGGGTGCCGCGCTGGGGGGAGCGGCCAGGAAGGCGGGCCTCGATCCCGCGCAGAGCGCGAGCACGCACACGGTCGTGTGGTCGGCGATGGGCGGCTGGCGCGGCATCGTCGAATCGGTGCTCCCGAGCCTCGCGTTCGTCATCCTCTTCACCCTCCGCCCGCAGCCGCTGATTTTTCCGCTCGGCGTCTCCGTCGGGCTTGCCGCGATCTTCACGATCGTGCGCCTGGTGCAGAAGTCGCCACCGTCCGCGGCGCTCGGCGGCCTGATCGCCGCGGTCGCCGCCGCAGGACTGGCGCTCTGGACCGGGCGCGGCGAGGACAACTTCGTCCCCGGGCTCATCACCAACGCCGTGTACGGGTCGGCCATCCTCGTGTCGGCGCTCATCGGGTGGTCGGTCATCGGTCTGGCCGCCGGCTTCCTCATGGGCGAGGGCACCGCGTGGCGGACGGACCGCCGCAAGCGTCGCGCCTTCTTCTGGCTCGGCATCGCGTGGGCGGCCCTCTTCTTCGCGCGACTGGCCGTGCAGTTCCCCCTGTATCTCGCGGGCGACGTGACGGCGCTCGGAACGCTCAAGCTGGTGATGGGACTGCCGTTGTTCGCGCCGCTCATCGCGGTCACCTGGCTGGTGGTCCGTGCGCTGTATCCCCGCGCGCCTTCGCGCGAGGATGCCGCCGCGGCGTGATAGATTTATCTCGACATCAAGATAAATCGCAGGCTTTCGCCCACGCGTCGCGGGGAGCAGACTGGTTAGGTCCGCCTTCCTAGCCGCCGGGGTGCGCGGGCGAGCAAGATGGAGGCGCCTGTCGCTCCCATCCGAATAGAAGGAGACGGATTCGTGTCCACGGTGAACAGCTTCGGTGCCAAGAGCACCCTGACGGTCGGCAGCACCGACTACGAGATCTTCCGCATCGACACGGTGCCCGGTTTCGACAAGCTTCCCTTCAGCCTCAAGGTCCTGCTGGAGAACCTGCTTCGCACCGAGGATGGCGCGAACGTGACGAAGGCGCAGATCGAGGCGCTCGGCTCGTGGGATGCCACCGCCGAGCCGAACACCGAGATCCAGTTCACGCCGGCGCGCGTGGTCATGCAGGACTTCACCGGCGTGCCCTGCATCGTCGACCTCGCCACGATGCGCGAGGCAGTCACGGCGCTCGGCGGCGACGCCAACAAGATCAACCCCCTCTCGCCCGCCGAGATGGTGATCGACCACTCCGTCATCGCCGACCTCTTCGGGACCGAGAACGCGCTCGAGCGCAACGTCGAAATCGAGTACGAGCGCAACGGCGAGCGGTACCAGTTCCTGCGCTGGGGCCAGACGGCGTTCAGCGACTTCAAGGTCGTCCCGCCCGGCACCGGCATCGTCCACCAGGTGAACATCGAGCACCTGGCCAAGGTCATCTACGACCGCGAGGTCGGCGGCGTGCTGCGCGCGTACCCCGACACCTGCGTCGGCACCGATTCGCACACCACGATGGTGAACGGTCTCGGCGTGCTCGGCTGGGGCGTCGGCGGCATCGAGGCCGAGGCCGCGATGCTCGGCCAGCCCGTGTCGATGCTCATCCCGCGCGTCGTGGGCTTCAAGCTCTCGGGCGAGATCCCCGCCGGTGTGACCGCGACCGACGTCGTGCTCACCATCACCGACATGCTGCGCAAGCACGGCGTGGTCGGCAAGTTCGTCGAGTTCTACGGCGAGGGCGTCGCCTCGGTGCCGCTCGCGAACCGCGCCACGATCGGCAACATGTCGCCGGAGTTCGGCTCCACCGCCGCGATCTTCCCGATCGACGACGTCACGCTCGACTACCTGCGCCTCACCGGCCGCAGCGAGGAAGCCGTCGCGCTCGTCGAGGCGTACGCCAAGGAGCAGCAGCTCTGGCACGACGCGTCGCGCGAGCCCGTGTTCAGCGAGTACCTCGAGCTGGACCTCGGCACGGTCGTCCCGTCGATCGCCGGCCCGAAGCGTCCGCAGGACCGCATCCTGCTGTCCGAGGCCAAGTCGCAGTTCGAGCAGGACATCCTGGCCTACGCCTCGCCCTCGACCAGCGAGGACATCGTCGACCTCGAGTCGAAGCACTCGTTCCCCGCGTCCGACCCCGGGCAGGTCCCCGGCGAGGAGGAGCCGACCACGCGTCCGGTGCACATCAGCAGCGGCGCCCCGGTCAACGCCTCCAACCCGGTGCCGGTCACCACCCCGGACGGCGAGAAGTACATCCTCGACAACGGCGCTGTGACCCTCGCCGCCATCACGTCGTGCACGAACACGTCGAACCCGTCGGTCATGATCGCGGCCGGTCTGCTCGCACGCAAGGCGCGCGAGAAGGGCCTGAAGCAGAAGCCCTGGGTCAAGACGACGCTCGGCCCCGGCTCGAAGGTCGTCACCGACTACTACGAGAAGTCCGGCCTCGACAAGGATCTCGAGGGCCTCGGCTTCTACACCGTCGGCTACGGCTGCACGATCTGCATCGGAAACTCCGGCCCGCTGATCGAGGAGGTGTCGGAGGCGATCAACTCGCACGACCTCGCCGTGACGGCCGTCCTCTCCGGCAACCGCAACTTCGAGGGCCGGATCAGCCCCGACGTGAAGATGAACTACCTGGCCAGCCCGCCGCTGGTCATCGCGTACGCCCTCGCCGGATCGATGCACTTCGACTTCGACACCGACGCGCTGGGTCAGGACGCCGACGGCAACGACGTGTTCCTCAAGGACATCTGGCCGTCGCCGGAGGAGGTGCAGGAGATCGTCGACTCGTCGATCTCGCGCGACCAGTTCATCAAGCAGTACGCCACGGTGTTCGACGGCGACGAGCGCTGGCGCAACCTGCCGACGCCCGACGACGACACGTTCCAGTGGGACGAGAACTCGACCTACGTGCGCAAGGCGCCGTACTTCGACGGCATGACGATGGAGCTCACCCCGGTGCAGGACATCCAGGGCGCGCGCGTCATGGCGACCCTGGGCGACTCGGTCACGACCGATCACATCTCGCCCGCCGGCAACATCAAGCCGGGCACCCCGGCGGCGCAGTACCTCACCGAGCACGGCGTGGACCGCAAGGACTTCAACTCCTTCGGCTCGCGCCGAGGCAACCACGAGGTGATGATCCGCGGCACGTTCGCGAACATCCGCCTGAAGAACCTCATGGTCTCGGCCGTCAACGATGGTCAGGTCGTCGAGGGCGGGTTCACGCGCGACTTCACCCAGCCGGGCGGTCCGCAGTCGTACATCTACGACGCGTGCATGAACTACGCCGAGCAGGGCACCCCGCTCGTCGTGTTCGGCGGCAAGGAGTACGGCTCCGGCTCGTCGCGCGACTGGGCGGCCAAGGGCACGAGCCTGCTGGGCGTCAAGGCCGTGATCACGGAGAGCTTCGAGCGCATCCACCGCTCCAACCTCATCGGCATGGGCGTCGTCCCGCTGCAGTTCCCGGCGGGCGAGAGCTGGGAGTCGCTGGGCCTCGACGGCACCGAGATCGTCTCGATCACGGGCCTCGAGGAGCTCAACAACGGCGTCACCCCGAAGACGGTCAAGGTCACCGCCACCCCGAGCGAGCACTCGCCCGAGGGTAAGCAGCCGATCGAGTTCGACGCGGTCGTCCGCATCGACACCCCCGGTGAGGCGGACTACTACCGCAACGGCGGCATCCTGCAGTACGTGCTGCGCTCGCTCGTCTGACGCGTCTCACGGAGGGGCCCGGGTCTACGGACACGGGCCCCTTCGCCGTGTCAAGGGGGCGTCGTCCTCGGCGGCTTCTCCGACTCCGCGAGGTAGGATCGGTAGGCGCTCGCACCCGTGACGGGCGTCTCTGTCGAAGCCTGTGAGGAGGCGCAGATGCCCATTCTTCCGAGCATCTCTGGACCCCGCGACCTGGACCGCCTGTCGCCAGAGCAACTGGAAGAACTCGCCTCCGAGATCCGCACGTTCCTCGTCGAGAACGTCTCCCGTACCGGGGGCCACCTGGGGCCGAACCTCGGCGTCGTAGAGCTCACCATCGCCCTCCACCGCGTGTTCTCGTCTCCCGACGACCCCTTCATCTTCGACACCGGGCATCAGTCCTACGTGCACAAGCTGCTCACTGGGCGCCAGGACTTCTCCGGACTGCGCGTGCGCGGCGGTCTGGCCGGCTACCCGCAGCGCGGCGAGAGCCCCCACGACGTGGTCGAGTCCTCCCACGCCTCGAGCTCGCTGAGCTGGGCAGACGGCGTGTCCCGCGCCCTCACCGCGACCGGACGCGCCGACCGCCATGTGGTCGCGGTCGTGGGCGACGGTGCGCTCACCGGCGGCATGACCTGGGAGGCGCTGAACAACATCTCCGACGACAACGACCGCAACCTGGTGATCGTCGTCAACGACAACGGCCGCTCCTACGCACCCACGATCGGCGGGATGTCGCGGTACCTGAACCGGGTCCGCACGGCGGCCGCGTACAAGGACCTCCACCACAAGTCCGACCGTCTGTTCCGCGCGTTCGGCCCCGTCGGCAGGGCCGTGTTCCGTGGGGTGCGGGGTGGCACGCACGGCTTCCTCTCCCGCTTCACGAACAACGAGGCCCTCTACTCGAACCTCGACATCAAGTACCTCGGCCCGGTGGACGGCCACGACCTCCCGGCCCTGCTGGAGACCCTGGAGCTCGCGAAGTCGTACGGCGCGCCCGTCATCGTGCACGCCATCACCGAGAAGGGGCGCGGGTACCAGCCCGCGCGCGACGACGACGCCGATCAGTTCCACGCGGTCGGGCGCATCGACCCCACGACCGGGGAGACGCTGTCTTCCGGCGGGCGCGGATGGACCGACGTGTTCTCCGACGCGCTGGTCGACGTGGGCGAACGGCGCTCCGACGTGATCGCGATCACCGCGGCGATGCTGCGGCCGACCGGACTGGCCCCCTTCGCAGAGCGCTTCCCGGATCGGGTGTACGACGTGGGCATCGCCGAGCAGCACGCCGTGGCCTCGGCGGCCGGACTCGCCTACGGCGGACTGCACCCGGTGGTCGCGGTGTACGCGACCTTCATGGGCCGCGCCTTCGATCAGGTGCTCATGGACGTCGCGCTGCACCGTGCCGGCGTCACCTTCGTGCTCGACCGGGCCGGGGTCACCGGTCCCGACGGTCCGAGCCATCACGGCATGTGGGACCTCGCGATGCTGCAGATCGTGCCGCACATCCGCATCGCCGCGCCGCGCGACGGCGTGCGACTCACCGAGGCGCTGGACGAGGCGGTCGCCGTCGAGGACGCGCCCACCGTGATCCGGTTCCCGAAGGGGGAGGTCGCGCCCGACCTCCCGGCGATCGAGCGCCTCGCTGACGGCGTCGACGTGC
Source organism: Microbacterium sp. K35 (assembly GCF_004794375.1). Taxonomy (NCBI): domain Bacteria; kingdom Bacillati; phylum Actinomycetota; class Actinomycetes; order Micrococcales; family Microbacteriaceae; genus Microbacterium; species Microbacterium sp. K35. The sequence goes on from NZ_SSDM01000175.1 coordinate 24,394, forward strand.
TGGCCAGGGGGGAGAGCGAAGACGTGCTCATCGTCGCGATCGGCCCGTTCGCCGAGCTCGCCCTCGATGTGGCGGACCGCCTCCGCGCGCAGGGCATCGGTGCGACGGTGCTCGACCCGCGCTGGGCGATCCCGGTGCAGCCGTCGGTCGTCGAGCACGCCGCTCGTCATCGCCTGGTCATCACCCTGGAGGACGGCATCCGCGTCGGCGGCATCGGCACGCGCGTGCGCCAGGTGCTGCGCGAGGCCGGGATCGACACGGCCGTGGACGAGCTGGGGCTGCCCGACGAGTTCCTCGACCACGCGTCGCGCGACCAGATCCTCGCGGATGCGGGGCTCACCGCGTCGAAGATCGCCCAGGACGTGGTGGCGCAGGTGCTCGGGACGCGCATCCCCAAGGCGCGCCACGCGGGAGAGACCGGTACGATCGACCTCCCGCTGCACGAGCGCCACTGATCCGGGGCCCGCGGCGGGATCAGTCCAGATCGGCGAGGGTCTCCGTGACAATGTGCTCGACGGTCGGTCGTGCGCGCTCCGCGTCGGCGGCGACCAGCGCGAGGCGACTGCGTCGTTCCAGGACGTCGTCCGCGGTGAGCGCGCCCTCGCACCGCACGGCGAACTCGACCGCGGCGCGTGAGAGCGCGGGCGGATCCGACGTGTCGTCCGGTGCACCCCACCGCGCGCCCGTGTCCTCCACGAGCCGCAGAGCCGCGGTGCTGCTGGGCGGTGCGTCGATCCCGCGGTGACGCAGGGCGAGGTCGACCGCGTCCTCGGCCATCCGACGGTAGGTCGTGAGCTTCCCGCCGAGCACCGACACGAACCCGCCGGGAGAGATGTGCACCAGGTGCCGCCGGGACACGTCCGCGGACGACGCGGCGCCATTGTCCACCAGGGGCCGCAGCCCGGCGAACGCCCCGCGGACGTGGTCTCGCGTGAGGGGGATCGCCAGCAGTCGGTTCAGCGTGGCGAGCAGCGACGCGATCTCGGGCTCGGTGGGCGCGGCGACGCGCGGGACCGGCCCGGCGGCGTCCTCGTCGGTCAGTCCCACGATCACCCGCCCGTGGCGCTGCGGCAGCGCGAACACGTAGCGGCTGATCGAGCCCTCCCGGGGAACGGTCAACGCCGCGGTCGGGCGGCCCAGGTCGTCCGCGTCGAGCACGAGGTGCGTGCCGCGGCTCGGGCGCACGCGGATGCTGTCGTCGAGCGTTCCCGCCCAGACGCCGGTGGCGTTCACGACGGCCCGGGCGCGCAGCTCGAGCCGCTCGCCCGTGAGCGTGTCGACGACGGTCGCTCCACCGTCGTGCAGCTCCTCCGCCCGCACCCGTGTGAGGATGCGCGCGCCCCGCCCCGCCGCCGTCCGTGCGACAGCGACCACGAGCGCGGCGTCATCGACCAGCTGCCCGTCGAAGCCGAGCACGCCGCCGCGCAGGTCACGGCGACGCAGAGCGGGGAACAGCCGCTGGGCCTCGCGCGGCCCCACCAGTCGCGGCGGTGGCAGCACCCGACGCGGCGTCCTGGCGCGCAGTCGCAGCGCGTCGCCCATGGCCATGCCCATCGAACCGGCGGAGCGCTGGCGGAGCGTCACCCCGGCGGCGAACGGCAGCAGCTGCGGCAGCGGACGGATGAGGTGCGGCGCGATCACCGTCATCAGTAGATGTCGTTCGAGCGCACTCTCGTTCGCGGTGGCGACATCCCCGGTGGCGAGATAGCGCAGTCCGCCGTGTACCAGCTTCGAGCTGAAGCGGCTCGTGCCGAACGCGAGGTCTTCGGCCTCGATCAGTGTGACGCGGAGTCCGCGTGAGGCGGCGTCGAGAGCCGCACCGACGCCGGTGATGCCTCCGCCGACCACCAGTACGTCGCAGGTCTCCCCCGCTCCCGCGGCGAGATCGCGTCGGCGGCGGGCGGCGTGGAGGGCGGTGGCCGGGTCGGTCACGGTCGCAGGTGTCCGTCCACGGCGGCGCGGAGCTCGCGCTCCCACGCGTCCTCGTCGATCAGGTCGGCCACGGTCGCGTGCGACAGCACGGCCGACTGGGCGATCAGGAGCAGCATCACGGCGATCTCCTCGGGCGCTCCGGCCCGCACGGACCCGTGCTTCTGGCCCCGTCCGATGGCTGCGGCGAGCCAGCCGAGGATGAGCCGTTGGCTCGACCCGACGCGCTGCAGCGTGTAGCGCGTGAAGGCCTCCGGCTCCTCGTCGAGCAGCCGGGCGTAGACGTCGTCGGCGCGGAACAGGGCCGTGAACGTCAGGATGTCGTCGACCAGGGCGGCTCGGGTGTCCGCGACCGCGGAGAAGCGTCCGATGAGGGTTCCGACGCGCCGCAGCAGAGCGGCGCGCACCACGTCGTCGGCATCGCTCCAGGTGCGGTAGATCGTCGGACGGCTGAGTCCGGAGCGGCGCGCGAGCGCGGCGATCGTGACCCCGTGGATGCCGGTGCGCACGATGAGCTCGTCGGCCGCGTCGAGGACCCGCGTCTGCGTCGGTTCCCACACGGGTGGGACTCCGACAGGTTGACGTTCTTCCATGATGTGTCACACTGTAACGCATGCAGGACGAGATCGGCAGGGCCGCCGAACAGGAGCCCATGCGGTGGAACGGCTGGGGTGATCCGGCGAAGGCGAAGGAGCTTCCGCGCGCCGTGCGAGCCCTGATCCCGCTGCTGCTGGGGCGAGTGCGCCGCCCTGCGCCGCCGCCGTCGCTCGCGGAGGTGCGCGTCCGACCGAGCGCGCTCACCGACGACGACCGGGCGGCGTTCGCGGCCGTCGTCGGCGTCGACGGGGTGGACCACGCGGACGAGGCGAGGATCCGTCACGCCGGCGGGCGCTCCACCCCGGACCTGCTGCGGCGCCGCGAGCACGAGCAACGCGTGCCGGACGGGGTCGTGCTCCCCGCCGACCACGCTCAGGTCATGGCATGCCTCGCCGTGGCCGGGGAGCGCGACATCGCGGTGATCCCCTACGGCGGGGGCACGAGCGTGGTCGGCGCGCTCGATCCGGAGCGCGGACCCCACCGCGCCGTGATCAGCCTGGATCTGCGCCGCCTGCGCGGCCTGCTGCGCGTCGATGCGCTCAGCGGCGAGGCGGTGTTCGCGGCCGGGACCACCGGCCCCGACGCCGAGGCGCAGCTGGCAGCGCACGGGCTCGAGCTGGGACACTACCCGCAGAGCTTCCGCTATGCGACCATCGGCGGCTTCGCGGCCGCGCGTTCGTCGGGCCAGAACTCCGCAGGGTACGGACGCTTCGACACCATGGTCACCGGGCTCCGGGTCGCGACACCGACGGCCGACCTCGAGCTCGGCCGGGCTCCCGGATCCGCCGCGGGACCCGACCTGATCCGGCTGTTCCTGGGGTCGGAGGGCATCTTCGGCGTCATCACCGAGGTCCGCGTGCGCGTGCACCCCGTGCCGGCCGAGCGGGTGTTCGAGTCATGGTCGTTCCCCGACTTCGCGCACGGGGTCGACGGACTCCGCCGCGTCGCGCAGCACGGCGCGGGTCCCACCGTGATCCGTCTGTCCGACGAGGCCGAGACCGCCGTCGGTCTCGCGCAGGTCGGCCGGATCGGGAAGGCGATCGCGCGCGGCGCCAGCGTCGTGACCGTGTACGAGGGCGATGACATCGGCGCGCGGCGCGCCCGGACGACCGCGCTGCTGCGCGCGGCGGGCGGGACGTCGTCGGGCGCAGGGGATGCGGAGGAGTGGGCGGCCGGCCGATTCGACGGGCCCTACCTGCGCGACTCCCTGCTCGACGCCGGTGTGTTCTGCGAGACCCTCGAGACCGCCACCACCTGGACGGGGCTCGCGACGCTGAAGGCCGCGGTCGAGACCGCCCTGCGCGAGGGCTTCCGCGACGCGGGGGCCCGGTCGACCGTGATGTGCCACGTCTCGCACGTGTACCCCACGGGGGCGTCGCTGTACTTCACCGTCCTGGCCGGGATCCGCAGCGATCCGCTCCCGGTGTGGACGACCGTCAAGGCACGCGTGAACGACGCGATCCTCGCGCACGGGGGCACCATCAGCCACCATCACGCGGTCGGACGGGATCACGCGCCCTGGCTGGCGCAGGAGCTCGGACCGGCCGGGATGCGGATCCTCACGGCGATCAAGCGCGAGCTCGACCCGCAGGCGCTCCTGAACCCGGGCGCCGTGATCCCCGCTGCCCTCCCGGCGGGGGACTGACGTGGGCCACATCGCGGTGCTGTCGAACCCCCGCGCGGGCAAGGGGCGCGGCCGCCGTCTGACCGAGCTCGCGGTGGCACACCTTCGACAGCGCGGCGCGAGCGTCAGACTCTACGCCGGGGACTCGGCGGCGGACACGACGGCGCTGGCGTCTGAAGCCCTCGTGGGCGGGCCGGACGGGCTCGTGGTGGTCGGCGGGGACGGCACGCTGTCGGGGATCCTCGATGTCGTGTGCGCCGCCGCCGTCCCGATCACCCTGGTGCCCGCCGGGACGGGCAACGACCTCGCCCGCGCGCTCGGCCTGCCGCGACACGACGCCGCCGCAGCCGTCGAACTCGCCCTCACCGGCACGCCCCGGGCGATCGACGTGGGTGAGGTTGAGACGCGCGCGGGTCGTGCCGCCTTCCTCACGGTCGTGGCGTTGGGCTTCGACGCGAGGGTGAGCGACCGCACCAACCGTCTGCGCTGGCCCTCCGGCGCCCTCCGGTACTACCTGGCCCTGCTCATCGAGCTCGTCCGGCTGCGGCCGCTCGACTTCACCGTCACGGTCGACGACGAACGGCCGATCACCGCCCGGGGGACGCTGGTGGCCATCGGGAACACGGCCAGCTACGGCGGAGGCATGCCGGTGTGTGTCGGCGCCCTGCCCGACGACGGGCGGCTCGACGTCGTCCGCGTGGCACCGCTCGGCCGCACCCGACTCGTGCGGCTGTTCCCCCTCCTGCTGCGCGGGGCACACCTGGCCCGTCCCGAGGTGCAGCACACGGCAGCGCGCCGCGTCACGGTCGCCGCGCCCGGACTCGTGGTGTACGCCGACGGCGAGCGCCGGGGCGAGGACGTCTGCACCATCTCCGTGCGGACGGGTGCGCTGACGATGATGACCCCACCGAGCGAGGGAGACGCCCGTGTTCGATGAGGACGTCGTGGTCGTGGGGTCGGGTTTCGGCGGCTCGGTCGCGGCGCTGCGGCTGAGCGAGAAGGGCTACCGTGTCCGCGTGCTCGAGGCCGGGCGGCGCTTCGCCGACGACGACTTCGCGAAGACGAGCTGGAACGTGCGCCGGTACCTGTGGGCGCCCGCGCTCGGGTGCTTCGGCGTGCAGCGCATCCACCGCCTCCCGCACGTCATGATCCTCGCGGGAGCCGGTGTGGGCGGAGGCTCGCTCAACTACGCCAACACGCTCTACGAGCCGGGCCCCGCGTTCTTCGCCGACCCGCAGTGGGGCTCGATCCGTGACTGGCGGGCGGCGCTCGCTCCGCACTACGCAACCGCGAAGCGCATGCTCGGCGTGGTCGATGCGTATCCGCACAGCGGGCCGGTCGAACGGATCATGGCGGGCGCCGCGGACGACCTCGGCGTGGGGGAGAGCTTCCGCCGGGCACCCGTCGGGGTGTGGTTCGGCGAGCCGGGGCGCCGCGTGCCCGATCCGTACTTCGGCGGGGAGGGTCCCGACCGCACGGGGTGCACGCTCTGCGGAAACTGCATGGTGGGGTGCCGCGTCGGCGCGAAGAACACCCTGGTGAAGAACTACCTCGCGCTGGCGGAGCGACGCGGAGTCGCGATCGAGCCCCTCCGCACGGTCACCGAGGTGCGGGAGCTGGCGACGGGCGGCTTCGCGATCACGACCGTGCGCAGCGGGGCCTGGCTGCGGCGCCGAGCCCGCACCGTGACGGCGCGGGAGGTCGTGCTCGCCGCCGGCACCTGGGGCACGCAGCAGCTGCTGCACCGGATGAAGCACACCGGCGCGCTCCCTCGGATACCCGACGCCGTGGGGCGCCTGACCCGCACGAACTCCGAGGCGCTCGACGGCGCCGTGGCCGTGCGCGTTCCGGAGCAGCTTCAGCTCGCGCGGGGTGTGGCGATCACGACGTCCTTCCACGTGGACGAGCGCACCCACGTCGAGAACGTCCGCTACGGTCCGGGGTCGAACCTGATGGGAGCTCTGGCCACCGTGCTCGTGCCGGGGGAGAGGTCGCTGCCCGGACGCCTGGCAGCGCTCGTGCGGGGAATCCTCCGCGCACCGGTCACCGCGGTCCGGCTCGGGTCGCTCCGGCGGTGGAGCGAGCGCGGGATCATCGCCCTCGTCATGCAGACCGCCGACAACTCCCTCACGCTGTCGCTGCGGCGGCGGTTCGGGCGCTGGCGTCTGACCAGCGCGCAGGGGCACGGTGCGCCGAACCCGAGTCACCTGCCGGAGGCACACCGTGCGGCGCAGGCGATCGCGGCGCGGCTCGAGCAGGAGAGCGGGATCCGTGCCGAGGCGCGCGGGTCGTGGCCGGAGGTGTTCGGGATCCCGCTGACGGCGCACTTCCTCGGCGGGGCGGTCATCTCCTCGGCCCCGGAGACCGGCGTCGTGGACGAGTACCACCGCGTCTGGGGTCATCCCGGGCTGCACGTCGTGGACGGTGCTGCGGTCCCCGCGAACCCCGGTGTCAACCCGTCGCTCACCATCACCGCCCTGGCGGAACGGGCGATGTCGCACTGGCCGCGCCGCGGGGAGCCCGACGAGCGCCCTGCCCAGGACGCGACGACGGGGGCCGCGCGCTCGGCACGGCCCCCGTCGTCGGACTGATCAGCGGTTCTCGATGCCGCGGATCTGCGGCGTGTGGAACGAGCCGCCGAAGGCGCGTTCCGAAGCGCCCTCGCGGTCGAGGTAGGGCGAGGCGCCGCCGTCGATGAACGGCCAGCCTGCGCCGAGGATGAGGCACAGGTCGATGTCCTCCACCTCGGGCACGACGCCCTCGTCCAGCATCAGCTTGATCTCCGTCGCCAGGCCGTCCTGCACGCGCTGCAGGATGGTCGCCGCAGAGGCCGGACTCTTGCCGAGTGCGGGCTTGATGACCTTCTCGGCCTGCTTGCTCCAGCCGACCACCCGGCCGCCCTTGTCCTTCTCCACGACCTGGTCGAGCGCGGCGAGGGCGTGGAAGTTCTCGTTCGCGTAGAACCGGTCGGGGAAGGCGTGCACCATCGTGTCCTGCACGTGGGCGGCGACCTTCCATCCGACCAGGTCGATCAGCTGGAACGGCCCCATGGGCAGGCCGAGCGGCGCGAACGCCTTCTCCACCTCGGCGATCGGGGTGCCCTCGTAGACCGCGCGCGCAGCCTCGCCCATGACCTTGGCCAGCAGACGGTTCACCACGAAGCCGGGTGCGTCGGCGGTCAGGACCGCGTTCTTGCCCAGGTTCTTCGCGACCACGAAAGCCGTGGACAGTGCGGCCTCGGAGGTGCTCGGCGTCTTGACGATCTCGATCAGCGGCATGACGGCGACCGGGTTGAAGAAGTGGAACCCGACCAGGCGCTCCGGGTGAGCGAGCGTCGCGCCGATCTCCTCGACCGAGAGCGAGGAGGTGTTCGTGGCGAGGATGGTGTCCTCCGCCACGATCTTCTCGATCTCGCCGAAGACCTGCTGCTTGACGCCGACCTCTTCGAAGACCGCCTCGATCACGAAGTCGCAGTCGGCGTACAGGCTCTTGTCGGTCGTGCCCGTGACCAGCGCGCGCAGCTTGTTGGCGGTGTCGGCGTCGAGGCGCCCCTTGCCCTCCAGCTTCCCGATCTCGTCGTGGATGTACGCCACGCCCTTGTCGACCCGCGCCTGATCGAGGTCGGTGATGAGGACGGGGACCTGGAGCTTGCGCACGAAGAGCAGCGCGAACTGGCTCGCCATGAGTCCGGCACCGATGATGCCGACCTTGGTGACCTTCTTCGCGAGCGCCTTGTCGGGCGCGCCGACCGGGCGCTTGGCCCGCTTCTGCACGAGATCGAAGGCGTACATCGAGGCGGCGAACTGATCGCCGGTCACGAGCTCGGCCAGTGCCTCGTCCTCGCGGGCGAAGCCCTCGGCCTTGGTGCCGCTCTTGGCCTTGTCGAGCAGGTCGAGCGCCGCGTACGGCGACTTCGGCACGGTGCCGATCTTCGACTCGAGCATGCCGCGCGCCATCTTGATCGCGATCGGCCACTTGGTGAGCCGCTCGATCTTGCCCGGCTCGTTCTTGCGCTCCACCTTCTTGCCGCCGAGGACCGCGTCGGCCCAGGTCAGCGAGTTCTCGAGGTAGTTCGCGGCGGGGAAGATCGCGTCGAAGATGCCCAGGTCGAACGCCTGCTGCGGCTTCAGCATGCGGTTCTGCTTGAGCGGGTTCGAGATGACGACCTCGAGCGCGTTCTCGATGCCGATGAGGTTCGGCAGCAGGTAGGCGCCGCCCCAGCCGGGGATGATGCCGAGGAACACCTCGGGGAGCGCCACGGCAGCGGCCGAGGCGTCGACGGTGCGGTAGCTGGAGTTCAGCGCGATCTCCAGCCCTCCACCGAGCGCCAGACCGTTCACGAACGCGAACGACGGCACGCCGAGCTCACCGAGCTTGCCGAGCACCCGGTGCCCGAGCTGCGCGATGAGGCGGGCGTTGTTGCGCGAGCCGACCTTGCTGATGTCGGACAGGTCGGCGCCGGCGGCCAGGATGTATTGCTTGCCCGTGATGCCGACGGCCTGGATCTCCCCGGACGCCGCCCGTGCCTTCAGCGCGTCCAGCGTCTCGCCGAGTTCGGTGAGCGTGGCCGGCCCGAGCGTGTTCGGGCGCGTGTGGTCGCGGCCGTTGTCGAGGGTGATGAGGGCGAGGACCTTGCCGGAGGGGAGGCGGATGTCGCGCACGGGGGAGTGCGTGATCACCTCGCCCTCCGTCAGCGCCTGGATGGGCGAGAAGTCGACGTCGTCGTAGCTCACTTCTTCTTCTTTCCGTCGTAGTGCGGGTTCTCCCAGATGACCGAGCCGCCCTGACCGAGGCCGACGCACATCGCGGTCAGGCCGTAGCGGACGTCGGGACGCTCGGCGAACTGTGCGGCGAGCTGGATCATCAGTCGGACGCCGGAGGCCGCGAGGGGGTGTCCGAGCGCGATCGCCCCGCCCCACTGGTTGACGCGGGGGTCGTCGTCGGCGATGCCGAAGTGGTCGAGGAGCGAGATCACCTGGATCGCGAACGCCTCATTCAGCTCGAACAGCCCGATGTCGGAGATGTCGAGTCCGGCCTTCTTGAGCGCCTTCTCCGTGGACGGGATCGGGCCGATGCCCATGATCTCCGGCTGCACGCCCGCGAAGGCGAACGACACCATGCGCATCTTCGGCGCGAGACCGAGCTCCTTCACCGCACCCCCACCGGCGAGCAGCGACATGGTCGCGCCGTCGGTCAACGGCGAGGACGTGCCCGCCGTGACGCGTCCGTGCGGACGGAACGGCGTCTTGAGCCCGGCGAGGTCCTCCATCGTGGTCTGCGGGCGACGGCCCTCGTCCTCGGTGGCCAGACCCCACGCGCCGTCGGCGCCCTTGATCGCGACGGGAACCAGGTCGGGCTGGATCTTGCCGGCGTCGTACGCCGCCTGCACCTTGTGCTGGCTCAGCATGCCGAAGCGGTCGGAGCGCTCCTTGGTGAGGTGCGGGAACCGGTCGAAGATGCGCTCCGCCGTGACACCCATGTTGAGCGCGCCAGGGTCGACCATCTTCTCAGCGACGAAGCGCGGGTTGGGGTCGGCGTTGGAGCCGATCGGGTGGTGGCCCATGTGCTCGACGCCACCCGCGAGGGCGAGGTCGTACATGCCGACGCCGATCGACGCGCCCATCGTGGTGACGCTGGTCATCGCGCCCGCGCACATGCGCTCCACCGCGAGTCCGGGCACCGTCTGGGGGAGACCGGCCAGGATCGCGACGGACCGGCCGAGCGTGAGCCCCTGGTCACCGGTCTGGCTGGTCGCCGCGATGGCGACATCGTCGATGCGGTCGGCCGGCACGGCGGCGTTGCGCTCCATCAGCCCGATGGTCGCCTTGACGGCGAGGTCATCCGCGCGGGTGTTCCAGTACATGCCTTTTTCGCCGGCGCGCCCGAACGGGGTGCGCACGCCATCGACGAAGAAGACGTCCGAGATCTCGGCCACTCTGCCTCCAGGTTTCTTGGGGTTGACCTCAGTCTAGGAAGCCGTGAAAACCGGGAGGAATCGGTTGGATCGAACCTACGAAGCGGTCGGGGAGGTGGTGTCGGGCGCTTGCGCCGCCTCTACAAAGGCGTCCGCGATCTTCTGTGCGGTCTGTTCAATCTGCCAGGGACGCGCACCGAGCGCGGCGAGGGCGTCGCCGATCTCCGCCGCGGTGGTGCCGGGGGAGTCCCAGCACACGCGGCGCAGGTAGTCGGGCGTGAGGAGATTCTCGGTGGGCATGCCCAGCTCCTCCGCCACCGCCTCGACCGTGGGGCGTGCGGCCTTCAACCGTGCGTCCGCCTCGGGGTTCCGATCGGACCAGGCGCGCGGCGGGGGAAGGGTGTCGCTGGGGACGCGCTCGCGCGGCAGCTGCTCGGCCGCGCGACCGTCGACGATGGCCTGCCACCAGCGGTCGAGCTGGGTGCGGCTCGCGCGACCCTGGAACTCCTTGATGCCGGCCAGCGCCTGCTTCGACGCGGGGTTGGCGAGCACGGCCGCCACGAGCGAGCGGTCGGGGACGAGCCTTCCGGCGGAGATGTCCTGCTGCTGCGCGTACATCTCCCGCGCCTCCCACAGGGCGCGGGCGACGGCGAGGTTACGGGCGCCGCGCACCTGGTGCAACCCGCTGAGGCGCCGCCACGGATCTTCGCGCGGGGCCTTGGGCGTGCGCGCCAGCGTGGCCGCGAACTCCTGGGCGGCGAAGTCGGTCTTGCCCTGCTCCTCGAGCTCGGCGACCAGGGCGTCGCGCACGTCCACCAGGTGCAGCACGTCGAGCGCGGCGTACTCGAGCCAGGCGGCGGGGAGCGGACGGGTCGACCAGTCAGCCGCCGAGTGCTCCTTCTTCAGCGTGATGCCCAGTGTGTCCTCCACCACCGCCGCGAGCCCGACGCGGTCGTGACCGAGCAGCCGCGCCGCCAGCTCCGTGTCGAAGATCATGCGCGGCTCGAGGTGCAGCTCCCGCAGCGACGGCAGGTCCTGACTCGCGGCGTGCAGCACCCACTCCACATCGCCGATCGCGGTCTGCAGTGCGCCCATGTCACCGATCGCCGGAGGATCGAACAGGAAGACGCCGCTGTCGCGACGGAACACCTGCACCAGGTAGGCCCGCTGCGAGTAGCGGAAACCGGACGCCCGCTCGACGTCGACCGCCACGGGGCCGGACCCCGCCACGAGCGCCGCGCACGCCGCCAGGAACTCCTCGGTGTCGGAGATCACGGAGTATTCAGTCACGTACAGCCTTTCGCGCGCCGATCACGGCGATGCCCTCGGAGCCCGGCGGAAGTCCCGCCAGCATGCCGACCAGCTCGGCCCACGCTTCGACGTGCGGTCGGAAGGGGCCATCCGGTGTCCAGGACGCCCGCAATTCTATCTGTGCCCCGTCACCCTCGTCGGCCAGGCCGCCGAAACCCTTGGACAGCGTCTTGGTCGAGGTGCCCGACGGCGCGCGATAGACCGCGCCGCGCGAGTCGAGCGCGTCCACCAGCCACGACCACGTCACGTCGGCCAGCAGCGGGTCGGTGCCGATCTCCGTCTCCAGCGGCGCCTGCGCGAAGATCACGATGCGCCAGGCGCCGCCCCAGGCATCCGGCTCGTCGGGATCGTGGAGCAGGATGAACCGGCCGGTGCCGTACACGGAGTCGCCGTCCTCGCCGGGCCGCACATCGGCGGAGAGCGCGATCGCGAACGGGGCGAGGCCCTGCGGCGTCGGGATCTCGCGCACCGTGATGTCATCGCGGAACGCGGTCTCACGCAGTTCGGCGACGGCGCTGTCGAAGGGCGTCCCGGCCTCGGGATGTGCGGTCACGGCAACAGGCTAGAGTCGGAAGGCGATGAAGAGTCTCAGGCACGCCGCCCAGTTCATTGTCCCCGCGCTCCTCGCGCTGGGAGCCGCCGCCGGATTCCTGGTGCTCGCCGTCGCGCGACGCGTGGTCACCCCGATGCGCAAGGTGCCAGACACGGAGATCCTCGCGATCGACACCGGTGCGCAGACCATCGAGCTCGGTCGCACTCTCGACACCGAGCTGCCCGGGCGCTACGGGCTCTTCACCACCGGGACCTACGGCTACGTGAAGCTGGGGGCCGTGCTGAGCGCGGACAGCACGACGGTGCGTCGCAAGCTGCTCACCAAAATCGAGCCGGGCGCCAGCGTCGACCGCGGCGCCTCCTTCAGCGGTTCCTACTACACCTCTCCCAGCGAGCTGCACCTGCGGTGGGAGAACGTGCTGATCGGCTCGCCCGCCGGGCCGTGCCCCGCCTGGTTCTTCCCGGCGTCGTCGTCCACCTGGGTGACCCAGGTGCACGGCCGCGGCACGACCAGGTCGGAGTGCCTCCGCGCGGTGCCCGTGCTGCACGCCGCCGGGCTGCCGAACCTCGTGGTGTCGTACCGCAACGACGGCGAGGCACCGCGCACGCGGGCCGGCGCCTACGCCCTCGGGGCGTCCGAGTGGCGCGACGTCGACGCCGCCATCGCCTACGCGCTGCGCCACGGCGCCGAGCATGTCGTGCTGATGGGCTGGTCCATGGGCGGCGCGGTGTCGCTGCAGGCCTCCGTGAGCTCGGGCAACCGGCACCGGATCGCCGGTGTCATCCTCGAGTCCCCGGTGGTCGACTGGCGCACGGTGCTGCGCTTCCAGGCGAAGCTCAACCGCGTCCGGCCCCCGCTGCCCGACCTGGCGATGAGCGCCCTGCAACTGCCGCTCACGGCGCGGTTGAGCGGCGCCGACGAGCCGATCCTGTTCGACCGGCTCGACATGGTCGCGCGCGCCGACGAGCTCGCCGCACCGATCCTGATCCTGCACAGCGACGACGACGGCTTCGTGCCCGTCGACGCGTCACGGGCGTTGCAGGAGGCGCGACCCGATCTGGTCACCATGCCGCGGTTCACCGTCGCCCGCCACACGAAGCTGTGGAACTACGATGAGCGGGGCTGGAGCACCGCGATCACGACGTGGCTGGCGGACCAGGGTCTCAGCGCTTCTGCCTGACCTGGTTCTTGGCGCGCATGAGCATTCCCGTCATCCCGCCGATGCGCAGCGGAGACACGGCCTTGGTGAGCCCGATCGACTGGGGGTAGTCCTCCGGGATCGCCAGGACCTGGTCGGAGGTGAGGCCCGTGATGCCCTGCACGAGGATGCTCGCGAAGCCGCGCGTGGTCGGCGCCTCCTCCGGTGCGGTCGCGTGCATCGTCACGATGTCGTCGTTCACCTCGACGTAGATGTACACGGGCGACTGGCACTCGGCGACGCGCTCGCACATCTCGGGGTGGTTCGCGACCTCCTCCGAGACGGGAGGCAGCTCGTCGGCGAACTCGAGGAGGAGCAGGAGACGGTCGGCCTCGGGAGTCTCCAGGAACCCGTCGCGGATCTCGGCGAGGGTGTCGGGCAGGTCGGTGGCGCTCATCCCCGCCATTGTCCCACGGTCAGACCGTGCCGGGCTCGGCTCCGGTGACGATCGGAACGCGCACCGCGCTGCCCCACTCGGTCCAGGAACCGTCGTAGTTGCGCACGTTCTCGAAGCCGAGGAGGTGCTTCAGCACGAACCAGGTGTGGCTCGACCGCTCGCCGATCCGGCAGTAGGCCACCACGTCGTCGCCGTCCTTCAGCCCGGCGCCGTCGCGGTAGATCGCCTCGAGCTCGGCGCGGCTCTTGAAGCCGCCGTCCTCCGCGACCGCCTTGGCCCACGGCACGCTCTGCGCGGTCGGGATGTGACCGGCGCGCAGCGTGCCCTCCTCCGGGTAGGCCGGGGCGGTGGTCCGCTCGCCGCTGTACTCCTCGGGGGAGCGGACGTCGATGAGCGGGTTGCCGAGGTGGGCGAGAACGTCCTCCTTGTAGGCGCGGATCACGGAGTCGTCGCGCTCCACCACCGGGTACTCGGAGGTCGGGCGCTCGGTGACCTCGCGGGTCAGCTCGCGACCCTCCGCGATCCAGCGGTCACGGCCTCCGTCGAGCAGTCGCACGTCCTCGTGCCCGAAGAGCGAGAACACCCACAGCGCGTACGCCGCCCACCAGTTGTTCTTGTCGCCGTAGATCACGACCGTGTCGTCGCGGGCGATGCCCTTGCGGCTCAGCAGCGCCGCGAAGCCCTCGCCGTCGACGTAGTCCCTGACCACGGGGTCGTTCAGCTCCGTGTGCCAGTCGACCTTCACGGCACCGGGGATGTGGCCGGTCTCGTAGAGCAGCACATCCTCGTCCGACTCCACCACGACGAGCCCGGGAGTGCCGAGCCGCTCTGCCAGCCACTGCGTCGTCACGAGCCGTCCGGGCTCGGCATACTCGGCGAACTTGGAGGAGGAGGAGTCGAACTCGATGGCCATGGGGTCTCCGTAGCGGGTGAGCGGGCGAGCGGTCGGGTAAGACGGCGTAGTGTTGATCCGTCTCTTTCGACGATAGATGCTCCCCGTGCCCCCGGCACCGGATCCGTAAGACTTCGACACAGGCCGCCGCCTGATTCAGGACCGTGATGACCGACCCGACCACCCGCACCGGCACCGTGCACCTCACCGACCGCACGCCCACCGTCACCGGGCCCGAGATGCTCGCGAGCCTGGTGCCGCCGCCCCAGTTCGACGAGGCCACGTTCGACAGCTACCGCGCCGACCCCGCGTATCCCTCGCAGGAGGAGGCGAAGCAGACGCTGCTGCGCTTCTCGGGCCGCGGCGCCCCGGTCAAGCGCGGGGGACTGTTCAGCAGGGCGAAGAAGGAGCCGGAGCTCAAGCCGGGCGTCTACCTCGACGGTGGCTTCGGTGTCGGCAAGACGCACCTGCTCGCGTCGATCTACCACGCGATGCCCGCCCGCCGGAAGTACTTCGGGTCGTTCATCGAGTACACGGCGCTCGTCGGGGCCCTCGGCTACAAGAACACGGTCGACCTGCTCAAGGGCGCCGATCTGCTGTGCATCGACGAGTTCGAGCTCGACGACCCGGGCGACACCATGGTCATGACGCGGCTGCTGGGCGAGCTGGTGCCCACCGGGACCAAGCTCGCCGCGACGTCGAACACGCCGCCGAACGCGCTGGGCGAGGGGCGCTTCGCCGCGCAGGACTTCCTGCGCGAGATCCACGCGATGTCCGACAGCTTCCAGACGCTGCGCATCGACGGCGTGGACTTCCGTCAGCGGGCGATCGACGGCCACGCGGTCGTCCGGGATGATGCGGCCTACGCGGCAGCGATCGACGGGGCCGTGGGGCCCGCGTCCGACGACGCGTTCGACGACCTGATCCGGCACCTCGCTCAGGTGCACCCCTCGCGGTACATCCGCCTCATCGACGGCCTCGCGCTGGTGGGCCTCCGCGGCGTGCGCCAGCTGACCGATCAGTCCGAGGCGCTGCGCTTCGTGGCGTTCGTCGACCGGGTGTACGACGCGCAGCTCCCCATCGTCGCGACCGGCCTGGGTCTGGACGCGGTGTTCTCCGACGAGATGCTGGCCGGCGGATATCGCAAGAAGTACCTGCGCGCCATCTCCCGCCTCAACGCCCTCACGCATTCTGCGTAAGCCCGAAGGGCGGCGTAACGCGATGTTCACACCGGAGCGCACGCTGTAACAGCGGGGAAACAAACCTCACGCATGGGCGAAACCGTGCGTGGTCACACTGAAGCTCTCAATTACTTCGGATGTGAGGTTTTCCTTATGGATGCTCCCGGCAACATCTCGTGGGCGATCACCGCGACGGCGCTCGTTCTGCTCATGACGCCCGGCGTCGCCTTCTTCTACGGCGGTCTCGTCAAGGCGAAGAGCGTCGTCAGCATGATGATGATGAGCTTCGGCTCCATCGGACTCGTCGCCGTGCTGTGGATTCTCTTCGGCTTCTCCATGAGCGCCGTCGACAGCCCGACCGCGTTCGCGGGCAACCCGTTCGCCGACTTCGGCCTGTCCAACCTGGCATCGGGCGAGGGATCGAACGTCGCGCTCCTGGGCGTCGCCTACGGTGCCACGTTCGCGATCATCACGGTCGCCCTGATCTCCGGCGCCATCGCCGACCGCGCCAAGTTCGGCAGCTGGCTGATCTTCGCGGGCGTGTTCGCCACGGTCGGCTACTTCCCGGTGGCGGCCTGGGTCTGGGGTGGCGGTTGGATCATGAACCTCGGCACGACGCTGTTCGGGGAGGACAGCGGCATCGGCGTCATCGACTACGCCGGTGGGACCGCGGTGCACATCAACGCGGGTGCGGCTGCTCTCGCCCTGGCGCTCGTGCTCGGCAAGCGCATCGGCTTCCAGAAGGGCATCCTCAAGCCGCACAACGTGCCGCTGACGCTGCTGGGCGCCGCGCTGCTGTGGTTCGGCTGGTTCGGCTTCAACGCCGGTGCCGAGTGGCTCGCGGAGGACATGGGCGGCGTCGGGCTCATCGGCCTGAACACGCTCGGTGCGACCGCGGCGGCGATCCTCGGCTGGATCCTGATCGAGCGCATCAAGGACGGCAAGGCGACCTCGGTCGGCGCCGCCTCGGGTGCCGTGGCCGGTCTGGTCGCGATCACCCCGGCCTGCGCCAACCTCACGCCCGGCTGGTCGCTGCTGCTGGGCGCGGTCGCCGGTGTGGTGTGCGCCCTGGCCGTCGAGCTGAAGTTCCGCCTGGGCTTCGACGACTCGCTCGACGTCGTGGGCATCCACCTCGTCGGCGGCCTCATCGGCACCGTGTACCTCGGCTTCTTCGCCACCGGCACCGGCCTGTTCGTGGGCGGCGACGCCCGTCAGCTCGCGGTCCAGGTGATCGCCGCGCTCGGCGTGCTGATCTACTCCTTCGTGGTGGCCTTCGTGATCGGCTTCGCGATCCAGAAGACGATCGGCTTCCGTATCACGAGCGAGGACGAGATCGCCGGCGTCGACCAGGTCGTCCACGGCGAGGAGGGCTACGCGCTCGCGGACGCGTGATCGCGGTTAGGGTGACCGTGTGGGCAAGACCAACGGCATCCTGACGACACTCGCGGAGATACTGCTCAAGGCGGTGAACTCCGGTCGGGCGTCTCGGACCACCTCCGGTCCGAGGCGCCCGACCGCGCGTCTGCGCACACCTGAGGAGCAGGCCGCCCGCCACGGCTCACCGCGACAGGCGGACACGCTCGATGCCGGGCGGACCGCCGGGACCGAGACGATCAGGATCGACCCCGCGCGGATCCGCGCGCTCCGCGTCGCCTACGCCCCGGCACGGGACGGGGCCCCCGACGCCGGCGAGGTCGTGTGGACGTGGGTGCCGTACGAGGAGGGGGACGGGCGGGGGAAGGACCGGCCGGTGCTTGTGATCGGGCGGCAGTCCGACGACCGTGTGTACGCCGTGCGGATGACCAGCCGTCCGCATGACGGCGACCGCGACTACCTCTCGATCGGCTCCGGCGCCTGGGACGCCCAGGGTCGCGAGTCGTGGGTCGACATCGAACAGTTGTACAGCGTGCACGAGCGCGGGTTGCGGAGGGAGGCGGCTGCGCTCGACCGCCAGCGCTACGCCAGGGTCGCCTCGGCCCTGGCCGCCCGCTACGGGTGGGCGCGGGCCTGACGCGCGCGCACCGATCCGCGACATCCAATCCGATCGGGCGATGGCTGCGAACCCTTGGTGAGTCGCGCACAGCGGCGCCACACAAGGAGGAATCATGCGTTTCATCCCCACCAAGGTCCACGGAATCCTCGACTACGTCGTCGGGATCGCCCTGATCGCCGCGCCGTGGCTGTTCGGCTTCGCGAGTGTCGGCGGTGCCGCCGTCGTCATCCCGATCGTCCTCGGCGTCGGGCTCATCGTCTACAGTCTGTTCACGAAGTACGAATGGGGTCCGTTCGGGCTCATCCCGATGCCCGTGCACCTGGTGTTCGACATCGTCGCGAGCCTGTTCCTGGCGCTCTCGCCGTGGCTGTTCGGGTTCGCCGACCAGCCCCTGAACGTCTGGCTTCCGCACGTGGTCGTGGGCGCGGCCGTGATCGTGGTCGTGCTGTTCTCGCAGCCGCAGCCGCAGACCACCCGGGGGCGCGCGGCGACCGCGTGACATCCCCGCGGAACGGCGGCGGGTGGTCAGCCAGACAGCGGCCGCCCGCCGTCTCCGTGCGCGCGGGACGCCGGTCAGCTCGCAGGCCGGTACCGGGTGACGACGGCGCCCGAGCGCAGCTCCCGGCGCTCCACGAGCTCGAGGCGCAGCTGCCCCGTGAGCCCGCCGAGCAGCGGAGGCCCGTGTCCGGCGACGACCGGGTGCACCAGGAACTCGTACTCGTCGATGAGGCCGTGCTGGGCGAGGGCGACGGGAAGGGTCACGCCGCCCACCGACAGCCGTGCGTGCTCGGTCTTGAGCCGTGCGACCTGCTGGACGAGGTCGCCGCGGAGCAGTTCGGCGTTCCAGTCGACCGCGTCGAGGCCGCTCGAGACCACGTACTTGCGGGCGCGGTCGATGGCCGTGGCGAACGGCACCTCCCACGGGCGCATCCACTCCGGCCACGTGCCGGAGGCGGGGCGGCGCCACGCGGACTCCATGAGCTCGTACGTCACCCGGCCGAACAGCATGGCGTCGGCCTCACGCACCTGCGCGGTCCAGTAGCGCATCGACTCCTCGTCGGGCGGCAGCCCGGCCTCGTGGTGGCACGAGCCGTCGAGCGTCACGTTGATCGAGTAGCGCAGCGTCCCCATGGCTCCTCCGTCCGCGGTCAGGCGTCTTCGTCGTCGTCCGCGGCGTGCTCGGCGACCTGCTCGGTGTCGACCTGCGCGGGCGGCAGATCCTGCAGGAACTCCCGGTCGGTGTTCGGGTCGCCGCTGCCGTCGCCCGCGAGGGGGTCCTGAGCGCTCAGGTCGTCGGCGGGGGTGTTCTCTCGTCCGGTCATGTCGGCTCCTCTCGTGCACGGGTCGCCGGTCGCGCCCCGTTCTGGCATGCTCTCGCGATCGCCACCCGGCGACCAGGCCCTGGTGCGGGAGCCGAGGCGGTGGTACGGGATCAGGCGCGGAGTGCCGTGCTCAGCCAGCGTGCGTAGAGCAGCCACGGCTCGCCCGCGTCGCGCAGCCCGGCGATGTGTGCGCGCACGCGAGGGGTGAGCGTGAACCACTCTCCGCCCTCGCGTTCCGCGGCGAACTCGCGGTGGCGCTGCTGCTCGAGGGCACGCCCGCCCTGCTCGAAGGCCAGCAGCTCGTGGTGCCGGATGCTCGCCAGGCGCTGCCGTGGCCGGCGGCTGGTGCCGATCTTGACCCGCTCGTCGAAGCGGAGGTAGTAGACGACGTCGATGCGGGGGAACGGGAGGTCGGGGTCAGGCGCATCACCGTAGCGCCATCCGCAGGCCGCGCAATGCAGGGCCCCGTCGATGCGGACTCCCGTGGGGTGACCGCAGAGGCCGCACGGGGAGGGGAGGGGACCGGGGGTGGGCACAGCGGCATCCTACGGAGGGTGGCCGACACGCGGTCCACGGTCGCCCTCGCGCGCACCGACCGAGAACGAACGCTCCTGCCATCACCGAGCGTTCATGTCAAGCACGGCGCCCGGCGCGGCCGGAGTTGCCACACTCGCGATATGGCCTTCATCGGATTCCACGCGTCACACGAGCAGATCCCCCCGAGCGCGCTTCTCGACGCCGTCGTCGCCGCGGAAGCCGCAGGGTTCGACGGCGCGATGTGCTCCGACCATCTCGCGCCGTGGCTGCCGGAGCAGGGCGAGTCGGGATTCGCGCTGAGCTGGATCGCGGCGGCGCTGGCACGCACGAGCTTCTCGATCGGGATGGTGAACGCGCCGGGACAGCGGTACCACCCGGTGGTGATGGCGCAGGCGTTCGCGACGCTGGAGGAGATGTTCCCCTGGCGGTTCTGGGCGGCGCTGGGCAGCGGGGAGGCGATGAACGAGCACGTCACGGGCGACCCGTGGCCGAGCAAGGAGGTCCGCAACCGGCGGCTGCGGGAGAGCGTCGACGTGATCCGCCGGCTGCTGGACGGCGAGGAGGTCACGCACGACGGGCTCGTGCGCGTGCATCGGGCGCGGGTGTGGAGCCGTCCCACGCAGCCGCCGCCCCTGCTCGCAACCGCGGTGAGCGCGGAGACGGCGCGGTGGGCGGCATCGTGGGCTCAGGGCCTGGCGACCGTGGCGCAGGAGCCCGCGGCGCTCGCCCGCGTGGTGGACGCGTACCGGTCGGCGGGCGGAGAGGGGCCGTGCGTCCTGCAGGTGCACGTCAGCTGGGCCGATACCGACGCCGAGGCGCTCGACCTCGCCCGCGCGCAGTGGCGACAGGGCGTGCTGACGCCGCCGCTCGCGTGGAACATCGAGCAGCCGGAGGACTTCGACGCCGCGGTGGGCGCGGTCGACGAGAAGGCGCTGCGGTCGGCGGTGCTGGTCGAGGACGATCCCGTGGCGCTCGCGGAGCGGGTCGCCGCACTCGCCGGGATCGGCTTCGACCGCGTGTACCTCCACCACGTCGGACAGGAGCAGTCCGGCTTTCTGGCCGCCGCGGCCGATGTGGTGCTGCCCCGGATGAAGGAGCTGCTGTGAAGATCACCGACACGAGCGACCTCTGGTGGAAGACCGCCGTCGTCTACTGCCTCGACGTGGAGACGTTCCTGGACACGAGCGGCGACGGGGTGGGCGACCTCCGGGGCCTCGCGCAGCGCATCGACTACCTCGCGCAGTTGGGGGTGACGTGCCTGTGGCTCATGCCGTTCTATCCCACCCCCGACCGCGATGACGGCTACGACGTGAGCGACTTCTACGGCGTCGATCCGCGCCTGGGCACCCACGGCGACCTCGTGGAGGTGATCCGCACGGCGCGCGACCGCGGCATGCGCGTGATCGTCGACCTGGTCATCAACCACACCTCCGATCGGCATCCGTGGTTTCGCGCCGCGATCCGCAGTGTGGACTCGCCGTACCGCGACTACTACGTGTGGCGAGACGACGCACCGCCGAAGGGCCAGAAGAACGCGGTGTTCCCCGGACAGGCCGACGGGATCTGGACGAAGGACGAGAAGTCGGGGCAGTGGTACCAGCACAGCTTCTACGAGCATCAGCCGGATCTGAACGTGGCCAATCCCCGCGTGCGCGACGAGATCGCGAAGGTGATCGGCTTCTGGTTGCAGCTCGGCATCTCCGGGTTCCGGGTCGACGCGGTGCCCTTCTTCCTGGAGATCCCGGCCGGAGCCGACATCCCCGACCCGCACGAACTCCTGCGCGATATGCGCCGCTTCCTCCAGCGACGCTCGAGCGAGGCGATCCTGCTCGGCGAGGTGAACCTGCCGTATGACCAGCAGGTCGAGTACTTCGGCGGCACGGACGGCGACGAACTCACGATGCAGTTCGACTTCGTGGCGATGCAGGCGCTGTACCTGTCGTTGGCGCGGCGCGATCCGGCGCCGCTCATCGAGGCGCTCTCCTCGCGGCCGGCGTTGGGTCCCGAGGTGCAGTGGGCGAACTTCCTGCGCAACCACGACGAGCTCACGCTCGACAAGCTGAGCGACGCCGAGCGCCAGGAGGTGTTCGAGGCGTTCGCCCCGGACGAGCGGCAGCGGGTGTTCGGGCGTGGCATCACCCGCCGTCTGCCCCCGATGCTCGAGGGCGATCCCCGCCGGATCCGCATGGCGTACAGCCTGCTGTTCACCCTCCCCGGGACCCCCGTGCTGTTCTACGGGGAGGAGATCGGGATGGGGGAGAACATCGACATCGCCGGGCGGGAGTCCGTGCGCACCCCCATGCAGTGGTCGGCGGACCGGAACGGCGGGTTCTCGGACGCCGCCCCGTCCCGACTGGTGTCGAAGCCACCCGCAGACGGCTACGCGCCCGAGCACGTGAACGTCGCCGCGCAGCTGGAGGACCGCGGGTCGCTGCTGCACTTCCTCCGCGAGCTCACGTCGCGGTACCGGGTGTCACCGGAGCTGGGCTGGGGCGAGTTCGCGGTGGTCGAGCAGACGGTGGACGCGCTCCTCGTGCACTCGCTGCGGGCCGCCCTCGGCCGGATGATCGCGGTGCACAACTTCGCCGAGCGTCCAGCCACGACGCGGTTCCGCCTCGCGGATGAACCCGCGGGGACGGCGCTGGTCGACCTGTTGGAGGCGCAGCGCATCACGCTCGACGACGATGGAGCCGTGGAGCTCGAGGTGCCGGCTTACGGCTACCGCTGGCTGCGCGTATCGCGACCGGGAGACGGACGAATCCTCTGAGGGGCAGTGAGCCTGCGAAGGAGAATGTGGTGGGCGATACCGGACTCGAACCGATGACCTCTTCCGTGTGAAGGAAGCGCGCTACCAACTGCGCCAATCGCCCATACCCGCGGGGTACGTCAACCGATACTACCGGACGCTCGGAGCCTCCGATGACCACTCCGCGAGACACGCGCGAGATTCGGTCCGGGTTTGGCAGGCGGGGATTCATCGGCTAATGTTTCATGAGTGCCCGGGACAACCGGGAACGAAATGCGGATGTAGCGCAGTTGGTAGCGCACAACCTTGCCAAGGTTGGGGTCGCGAGTTCGAGTCTCGTCATCCGCTCGAGTGCAGTAGGTCTTTTCGAAGATCGGCAGCACGTGGGGTCAATCCACACGGTGGCGTGGCCGAGCGGCTAGGCACCGGCCTGCAAAGCCGTTTACACGGGTTCGAATCCCGTCGCCACCTCACCTGAAACTGAATAGCCCCAACGGGCGCGATTGGCGCAGCGGTAGCGCGCTTCCCTGACACGGAAGAGGTCACTGGTTCGATCCCAGTATCGCGCACCACCAAAAACCCCCGGAATCCCGGGGGTTTTTCGCGTTTCAGGGAAGCGCTCGACCGTCTGGTCAACCGCGGCGGAACACCGTGCGTACGAGGGAGACCGTCATCACGACGGCGACGACCCAGGGCCCTGCCACGATGATCGGGTCGAGCCAGGTGTGCCGGACGTCGACCCGTCCCCGCCCGAACCGCGAGGTGAGCGGACGGTGCCGCGGCTCCGCGAGGATCCCGGTCTGCGTGATCGGGTTGTCGGGCCGCGGCGTTGCCAGGGATCGCACGTGCGCCCCGACGGCCTCGATGCGGTCGCCGATCACGAGCAGCAGCCAGCGCGTGTTCTTCGTCTCGCTGAAGTGGTCGTAGGCGAAGCGACGCACACTTCCGGAGATGCCGTGCAGCGGTTGCGCCGTACCGAACACCGGAGGCACCATCGCGTGCTCGATGGAGTGTTCCCGTCCCTCCCTGCCGGGCTGCGGATCCGGGCGCGTCCAGTGCGCACCCGTGTCGCCGTAGTCCTCGAGCTGCTGCCACGTGCGGCGGTGCTCGGGGGGAAGGTCGGTGCCCCAGCCCGGGATGCGGTCGCGGAGCTCGTCCGCTGTCGGTGCCAGCGTCGGCTTGTGCGCTTCGTACGGCATGGCTCAGTCCTCTCCGATCGTGATGACGGGTTTGATGCAGTCGTCCAGCTTGCTGGAGAACACGTGGTAGGCCTCGGCGATGTGCTCGAGCGGGAAGCGGTGCGTCAGGAGCTCGCTCGGCCGCACGTGGCCCGCCTGGATGTGCTCGAGCAACCGCGGCCACTGCCGCAGGACGGGTGCCTGGTTGCCGCGGATCGTGAGGCCCTTGTTCATCGCGTCGCCGAGGCGCACGGCGGATACCAGTGGGCCGTACGCGCCGATCATCGATACGGTC
This sequence comes from Microbacterium sp. K35, assembly GCF_004794375.1. Lineage (NCBI taxonomy): Bacteria > Bacillati > Actinomycetota > Actinomycetes > Micrococcales > Microbacteriaceae > Microbacterium > Microbacterium sp. K35. The sequence goes on from NZ_SSDM01000175.1 coordinate 48,061, forward strand.
CCGCCTTTGCGCACGGAGTCGATCGCCCAGTTCACGGCCACGGGGGACCCGCCCTGCAGCTTGAGCTTGGCCGCCGTCACGTGCTGGAGGAGGTTGCCGTCGGCCTCCGCGCCCACGGCGTCGATCGCCACGTCGGCGCCCAGGTATCCGGTCGCCTTCTTCATGGCGAGCACGGGGTCGCCGACCTCGCCGATGTGCATCGTCTCGGCGAACGCGAAGTCCCTGGCCTTGTCGAGCCGGTAATCCAGGTGGTCGAGGACGATCACCCGGCCTGCGCCGAGGAACCAGGCCGAGCGGGCGGCGGCCAGACCCACGGGTCCGGCACCGAAGACCGCGACGGTGTCGCCCTCCGCGATGTCGCCGAGCTGCGCGCCGAAGTACCCGGTGGAGAACGCGTCGGTGAGCAGTAGCGCATCCTCCGACGAGAGCCAGTCCGGCACGACGGAGGGTCCCACGTCGGCGAAGGGCACGCGCACGAACTCCGCCTGCCCGCCGTCGTAGCCGCCCGTCGTGTGGGAGTAGCCGTAGATGCCTCCTACGGCCGTGGCATTGGGGTTCACGTTGTGGCAGTTCGAGAAGAGGCCGCGGGTGCAGAAGTAGCAGGAGCCGCACGCGATGTTGAACGGCACCATCACCCGGTCTCCGACCGAGAGGCTCTGCACTGAGGATCCGACCTCGTGTACGACGCCCACGATCTCGTGGCCGAACGTGTGCCCGATCCGGGTGTCCGGCATCATGCCGTGGTACAGGTGCAGATCCGACCCGCAGATCGCGGCGTGCGTCACCCGAACGATCGCGTCGTTGGGGTGCTCGATCCGCGGTTCCGGTTTCTCAGCGACCTGGACCTTGTACGGTCCGCGGTACGTCATGGCGCGCATTGTTCTCTCCTCAGCAGTGCTCGGTGCGGTGGCCCGAAGGTAAGACCGCCGGGTGCGCAACGAGAGCCCGTTGACGGCGAGAGCCAGCCGGAGTAGCTTCACGCGCCCGGGCACGGCAGCCCTTCTCCGAGTGTTGTCAATCCCCGTGCTCCGCCGGCGCCTCCTCCGTACCGTCGGGCCATGTCCGAAACGACGTCGGCGCAGACGTGCACTCCCGCGATCTCGGCCGAGCGTGACCCCGCCACCGGCCTTCGCCGCATCACCCGTCTCGCCCAACTCGCCGCGGTGGTGCGCGCCTACCGCGGCCTGCACGTACGGTACTCCGACGGGCCGGAGGACGACCGGCGCCGTTCCAGCCTCGACTCGGAGAGCGGACTGGAGCTCCCGGGCCTGTCCGTGAACCCCCTCGACGCGGAGCGCTGGTGGACCAGGCCGCTGGAGGACTGGCTTGCGCGGCAGCTGTGCCAGTATCAGCACCTCGCGGAGAAGGACCCGACACGCATCGCCTGGATCCTGCGCGGGGAGATCTGCGGGCGCGGTCCGGATTGCGAACCGCTGCTGCGCGACGTCGAGCCGATCGCGGTCCTTGACGCGTCCGTGCTGGTCGAGGCGCGGGATCGGTACGAGCGGAACTTCGACGCGGGGCGCGGCCCCGCGGACGACGCGGGCGGCGATTCATGAGCGAGCGGAGCGGCTGGTCAGAGGTCGCGCCCGGGTTCTTCCGCCTATCCGTGGCCGACGTGAACTGCTATCTGATGCAGTCCGCCGACGGCATCACGCTCTTCGATGCCGGGTTGCCGCGCACCGGGAAGGTGCTGTCGGAACTGCTCGGGCATCTCGGGGCCCGGCGGAGCGACATCGACGCGGTCGTGCTCACCCACGGCCACTTCGACCACGTCGGCACGGCTCGGGCCCTGCAGGGCGACGGCGTGACGGTGGTGGTGCACCCGGGCGACGCGGCACTCGCCCGGCACCCGTACCGCTATCGGCCCGCGACACCACGTCTCCTCTACGTGCTCGGGCACCCCCGGGGCATCCCCGTGATCACTCGCATGGCGGCCGCCGGCGCGCTGACCGTGCGCGGCGTCGACGCGCAGCCGCGGGTGACGCATGGGCACCCTGTCGACGTGCCCGGTGCTCCGGTCGCGCTGTGGACGCCGGGGCACACCGACGGGCACTGCGCCTACCTGTTCGAGTCGCAGGGCGTGCTGATCGCCGGCGACGCCCTGGTGACCCTCGATCCCTACACGGGGGAGGAGGGCCCGCAGATCGTCGCGAACGCGGCCACCGCCGATCCTGAGGCAGCCATCGACTCCCTCGAGACGCTGGCGGCGACCGGAGCCAGGGTGGTGCTGACCGGCCACGGAGCGCCGGTGCTCGACGGAGTCGGATCCGCGGCGGCTGCGGCTCGTCGCCGCGGGCCACACTGACCGCCGGCCTCGACCTCGCAGGCCCGCCGGAGGTCGGCGCCCTCCCCGCAGCCGTGCGGGGGTGAACGCGGTGGGCGGCTACCGGCTCGC
>NZ_SSDM01000176.1:0-33822 GCF_004794375.1 Microbacterium sp. K35
CGCGCGCCCCCTGGGTCGCGGAGGCTTCTCCGCCGCGCGGATCCGCGCCGCCGGCGCTCTCGGCCGACGCGACGACCGCGGCCCGCTCGGCCCGCACGAACCGCACCCGCCGCCCGGGTGCGAACAGTGCGGGAGGGTCGCGGTCGATGTCCCACATGGCCAGGTCGGTGCGGCCGATCAGCTGCCAGCCGCCGGGGCTCTCGCGGGGGTACACGCCGCTGAAGGCTCCGGCGAGCGCGACCGAGCCCGCGGGCACGCGCGTGCGCGGCGACGAGCGGCGCGGCACGTCGAACAGCGCGTCGTCGCTCACCGCATAGCCGAAGCCGGGCGCGAAGCCCGAGAACGCGACCCGCCAGTCGGCCGCGAGGTGACGCGCGACGAGCTCTTCCGCCGACACCCCGAGCAGCGTCGCCGTCTCGTCGAGGTCTTCCCCGTCGTAGCGCACCGGCACCTCGACCTCGCCCGCATCGGGGAGCTCGGCGGCGTCGACCTCGGTCGCGGCGAGAACCCCGGCGAGCGCGGCGGCCGTGGTGCGCAGCGGGTCGTAGCGCACCAGCACCGTGCGCGCGCCGGGGATGCGCTCGACCACGCCGGGCACGCCGTCCCACGCGAGGTTGAGCCGCATGGCCTGTTCGAGGTCGTCCGCCTCGACCAGGAGCGCGCCGTCGGAGGCCGTGAGGATGCGCATCAGACCCGGTACTCCGCATCCGGCACGTCGGTCACGAACATGTAACCGGGAGCGTGTGTCACGGCGAACGGCGGCTTCGACGCCATGATCGCCGCCTGCGGGGTCACACCGCAGGCCCAGAACACGGGGATCTCGCCGTCGCGCAGCTCGGGGGCGTCGCCGAAGTCCGGGGTCGACAGGTCGGTGATGCCCAGCGAGGCCGGGTCGCCGATGTGCACGGGTGCGCCGTGCACGGCCGGCGTGCGGGCGGAGATCTGCACGGCGTCGGCCACGCGGTCCGCGGGGATCGGGCGCATCGACACGACCATCTCGCCGCGCAGCCGTCCGGCCGGCGCGCAGTCCACGGCCGTGCGGTACATCGGCACGTTGCGCCCGAGCTCCTGGTGACGGATGGGGATGCCCGCCTCGACGAGACCGGTCTCGAACGTGAAGCTGCAGCCGATGAGGAACGCGACGAGGTCGGGCTGCTCGGCCCACGCGGCCGTCGCGTCGGTCACCTCCTCCGCGAGCTCGCCGTCGCGCCAGATGCGGTAACGGCCGATGTCGGTGCGGATGTCGCTGCCCGGCGCCAGCCGTGACTCCACCTGGCCCTGCTCGATCACCTCGAGCACGGGGCAGGGCTTCGGGTTGCGCTGCGCGTACAGCAGCGTCTCGAACGCCCAGTCGGCCGGCACGGCGATGAGGTTCGCCTGCGTCAGTCCCGGCGCGACGCCGCTGGTGGGCGCGGAGTGTCCCGCCCGGTGCGCGGCGCGGGCGGCGCGCGCAGCGGTGAGCTGGTCGGTGGTGGCGAGCACGGACATGTCAGACTCCGGCGAACGGGGCGATCGTGATGCCCTCGGCCTGCAGCAGGCGCTTCGTCTCGGCGGCCATCGCGACCGAGCCGGGGCTGTCGCCGTGCACGCAGATGGACTGGGCGGACACCGCGACATCGGTGCCGTCGATCGCCCGGATCACGCCGTCGGCGGCGAGGCGCACCATGCGCTCGGCGACCGCGGTCGGGTCGTGCAGCACGGCGCCCTCCTCGGTGCGCGACACGAGCTGTCCGTCCGGCTGGTAGGCGCGGTCGGCGAAGGCCTCGGCGGCCACCGCGAGCCCCGCCCGCTGTGCGACGTCGAGCACCACGCCTCCCGCGAGCCCGAGCAGCACGAGCGAGGGGTCGACCGCACGGATCGCCGCCACCACGTCTTTCGACTGCCGCTCGTCGCGGGCGATCGTGTTGTAGAGCGCGCCGTGGGGTTTGACGTACGAGACCCGACCGCCCACCGCGGCCGCGAGCCCCAGGAGTGCGCCGAGCTGGTACTCGACGTGAGCCTGGAGCGTCGCGGAGTCGATGTCGACCTTCGTGCGCCCGAAGTTCTCGTAGTCGCGGTAGCCGGGGTGCGCGCCGATCACGACGCCTCCCGCCACGGCCGCAGCGAGCGTCTCGCGGATGCCCTCGGGGCTGCCGGCGTGGAAACCGCACGACACGTTCGCACTCGTGACGATGCGCAGCATGCTGGCGTCGTCGCTGACGATCCGGTCGGGGACGTTCTCGCCGAGGTCCGAGTTCAGGTCGATGGTCGCCATGTCGTCACGCTCCGATTCCGAGGAAGGCGAAGATGGGGCCGATCGAGACGGCACCCATGTACCAGGTGAGGGCGGTCACGACGGTACCGGCGATCAGCAGCCACATCGGGTACTTCCGGTCGCCGAGCAGGTCGCGCCGGAACCAGCCGATGTACATGAACACCGTGAGGCCGATCGGCAGGATCAGGCCGTTGAAGCCGCCGACGAACACGAGGATCGCCGCGGGGGCCGTGCCGATCGCGAGGTAGACCCCGAGCGAGACGACGATGAAGGCGACGGTCGCGAGCTGCAGGGGCCAGCCGCCGTGCAGCTTCGCGGTGAACGTCGACAGGAACGTGGCCGAGGTGTAAGCCGCGCCGATCACGGAGCTGATCGCGGCGGCCCAGAAGATCGCGCCGAAGATGCGCAGACCCGCGTCGCCCAGCACGGCGCCGAACGCCTGCCCGGCCGGGTTCGCGGCCTGCGACGAGAGGTCGAGCGCCACGCCGGAGGCCACCACCCCGAGGATGGCGAGGAACAGCACGTACCGCATGATGCCGGTGACGAGGATGCCGTTGGCCGCGGCGCGCATGACGGGCTTCGCGTACTGCGGGCCGACGTGGCCGGAGTCGAGGTAGCGGTGCGCACCGGAGTAGGTGATGTAGCCGCCGACGGTGCCGCCGACGATGGTGGTGATGGTGGCGAAGTTGAGCTGGTCGGGCACGAACGTCTGCCGCAGCGCGTCGCCGATGGGCGGCTGGGCGATCAGGGCGACGACCACGGTCATCACGATCATGCCGATGCCGAGGACGATGAGCACGACGTCCATCACCTTGCCGGCCTTCTTCACCAGGAAGATGATGATCGCGAGCGCCGCGGTGAGTGCGCCGCCGATCTTCGGGTCGATGCCGAGCAGGGCGTTGAGACCGAGGCCACCCCCGGCGATGTTGCCGATGTTGAACGCGAGGCCGCCGATCACCACGAGCACGGCGATGACGTGCCCGGAGAACGGGATGGCGCTGTTGGCGAGCTCGCCGGCGCGCTTGCCCGAGGAGGTGATCATGCGCCAGATGTTCAGCTGCACCGCGATGTCGACCAGGATCGACACCAGGATCGCGAACGCGAACGCGGCCCCCATCTGCGCCGTGAAGGTGGCGGTCTGCGTGATGAAGCCGGGCCCGATGGCGCTCGTGGCCATGAGGAAGATGGCGCCGATGACGGCACTGCGTCCCGCGCGCTTCTTCGCGTGGGCGGCGCGGGCCTCGTCCTCCGGGGAGAGGGCGGCGGTGGACTGCTCGGACATAGGGGGGTCCCATCGTCGTTGGTGGGTGTCGGATCGATACCCAGTGTAGAACGGACAGACACCGATTGTTCAACAATCATGTTTCCGTCGTGCTACAGCGCGATTGCCGTCGTGTGATTCCCGCCGAGACCCGATCCCGGCCCGCCGCCCGCCCCGCACCTACGATGAAGGCATGAACCAGCAGGGCCCGCTCGCCGACGTGCTCCGTCAGCTCATCATCGACGGCGACGTCGCCCCCGGCTCCCGCCTGTCGGAGTCCGCCCTCGCCGAGCGCTTCGACGTGTCGCGCAACACGCTCCGCGAGGCGTTCCGGGTGCTCGCGGAGCAGGGCCTTGTCGAGCACGTCCCGCACCGTGGGGTCTCCGTGGCTTCCCCGTCGATCGCCGACGTGATCGACATCTATCGCGCCCGCCGCATCATCGAGTGCACGGCCCTGCGCCAGTCCGAGCCGGAGCACCCCGCCGTGCAGCGCATGAGGGAGGCGGTCGCGGCCGCCGAGGCCGCCGTGGCCGGCGTCTCCCACGACGACGCCGCCGCGTGGCGCACGGTCGGCAGCGCGAACATGGCGTTCCACGTGGCGCTGGTCGACCTCGCCGACAGTCCGCGCCTGGCTCGCACGTACCGCAACGTCGCGGCCGAGCTGCGTCTGGCCTTCCTGAAGATCGACGACCCGCGGGCGCTGCACGAGCCGTTCGTGCGCAAGAACCGCGCCGTGCTCGACACCTTCCTCAGCAGGGGCGCCGAGGCGGGCGCCGCCGAGCTCGAGCGCTACCTGGTGCAGTCCGAACGGGTGGTGCTCGGCGCGTTCGCGCGCATGCACCTGGACTGACGCACCGGGCACCGAGGTCAGGCGTTCGGGTCGGGCCGGAGCGCCCAGGTGGCCCGGGGCCGGGGCTCGCCGGTCCGCGGCGGCACGTCGAGGGGCATCGGGGCCGCCGGTTCCGGCAGTCCGTAGCGCCGGTGCAGCCAGCGCCGCGCCTCCTCCAGCGGATACGTGTCTCCGAAGACGCAGTACTTCACGAACACGCCCTCGAGGGTGCTGCGGAGCATGACCTCCTCCAGCGCGGGGTCGTCGGCTCCGCGCGCGCGGAACACCTCGCGCACAGCGTCCTCCGCCGCGGTCGCCGCCTCGGCGTGACGCTGCTCCGATTCCGCGAAGAGCCGGTGCGTGGAGGGCTGCTGCTGCATCGCGAGCACGGCGCGCTGGAGCGGCATCGCGAACGCGGTGGCCATGAGGGCGCCGTCGATGATCGCGGCCAGCATCTCGTCGGGGGTGCCGTCCACCCGCGCGAGCCCGAGCACGGTCTCGAACCAGCGGTCGATCACCGCGGCGACCAGCTGCTCCTTGCCGCCGAAGTGGTAGTTGACCAGGCCCTGGGCGACGCCGGCTCGCGAGGTGATCTGGGCGATGCTGGCGCCGGCGACTCCGCGCTCGCTGAAGACCGCGATCGCCGCCTGCAGGATGTTCTCGCGGGCGCGCTCGCGCGCCTGGCGGTTCTGCTCGTCGGTTCGGGCCATGCGGCGACCACCTCCCGGGGTCACAAGAATATCGCCGCTCCGTGTAGCGTGTACGTTGAACGTCTGTTCAGTTCATGCGTTCGCGGGGTTCGCCCCCACCCGACGCACGGGTGCATCCCTGGCCATGAGGGGGCGTCAGGGCCGCACCCGTGCGCGCGTCAGGCCGAGCCGCGCACCACGAGCTCGGTGGGCAGGATCGTCGTCTGCGGCGGGTCCTCCCCCGCCAGCCGCGACAGCAGCACGCGGGCCATGGTCTCGCCCTGCGCATACATCGGCTGGCGCACCGTGGTGAGGGCCGGATCGGTGCTGACCGCCACCGAGGAGTCGTCGAAGCCGACCAGGGCGATGTCCTCCGGCACCCGCACCCCCGCCGCGCGCAGCGCCGTGAGCGCTCCGCGTGCCATCAGGTCGCTCGCCACGAAGATCGCGTCGGGACGACCGGACGCGAGCAGCCGACGAGCCGCCTCCGCACCGCTCGCCTCGCTGTAGTCGCCCTCCTCCTCGGCGCACGGCGCGAGACCCGCATCCGCGAGCGCATCCCGGAAGCCCTGCACGCGGTCGGTCGAGGAGATCATCGACAGCGGACCGGAGATCGTGGCGATCCTGGAGCGCCCGATGTCGATGAGCCGCTGCGTGGCCACGCGCGCCCCGGCCACGTTGTCGACATCGACCACGTAGTCGCCCGCGCTGCGGCGCACCGGCCGCCCGCCGAACACGACCGGGACCGCATCGGCGATCCGGTCAACGAAGCCGTCGCTCGCATGGTGCGACACGATGAGGGCGCCGTCGACGCCGCCGTTGCGCACGAAGCTCGTCATCTTGTCGCCGGGGTCGTCGCTCGCGATCAACAGGTTGAGCAGGTAGTCGGAGCTGCCGAGCGCCCCGGTGATCCCGGCGACGATGGCCGCGAAGAACGGGTCGCCGAAGAACCGCGTCGTGTCTTCCGGCACGATCAGCGCGATCGCGTGCGTCTGTCGCGAGGCGAGAGAGCGGGCCGCCCGGTTGGGCACGTAGTTGAGATCGTCGATCGCGGCGCGCACGGCCGCGAGGGCCTCGGGGCTCACCGCCGTCGAGCCGTTCACGACCCGCGACACGGTCGAGCGGGAGACACCCGCCGCGGCCGCGACCTCTTCGATGGTCGCCCTGGGCGACATCACCGCACGCTCTCTTCCATGGCCCTATTGTCGACCACGCGATGCCCCGCCGGAGACCACGGATCGCCGGGCGACGCCGCGCCGCCCGCCCCGATCAGGCCCTGGCCGGCTCACCGGGGACGGGCGCCAGCTCCCTGGCCGCGATGATGCGACGGTACTCGTGGGCCGAGTCCTTCAGCGTGCGCTCCTGGGTGTCGTAGTCGACGCGCACGATGCCGAACCTCTTGTCGTAGCCCCACGCCCACTCGAAGTTGTCGAACAGCGACCAGTAGAAGTAGCCGCGCACATCCACGCCCGCCTCGACCGCATCGAGCACCGCGTCCAGGTGCAGGCGCAGGAACTCGGTGCGGTCGGCATCGTGCACGCGCGTCTCACCGTCCTCCACCACGGGCTCGTCGTCGTAGGCGGCGCCGTTCTCCGTGACGTACAACACGACCCCGGCGGGCTCGGCGTACTCGGCCCACACGCGCTGCAGCAGTCGCGTGAGCCCCTCCGGCTGCACCTCCCAGTGCTGCGCCGTGCGGGGCAGCCCGCGCTCGACCGCGTGGATACCGTCGCTCGACGGGTACGGGCTGCGCGTGGGTCGGGAGGTCGCCGGGCCGCCCTCCTCGGCGGTCGCGGTCGTCGCGGGCGCCGTGCCGGAGACGAGGTCGCCGTGGTAGTAGTTCACGCCCTGCGTGTCGATGGGCTGCGCGATGGTCTCAAGGTCGCCGTCGCGCACCGCTGCCTCGAACCGCGCGACCGCCTCGGGGTCGACCGCGCGGATGTCCTCGACGACGTCCGCCGGGTAGGAGCCGCGGTAGATCGGGTCGAGGAACCAGCGGTTGAACTGCCCGTCCAGGCGCCGGGCGGCATCCACGTCGGCGGGGTTCTGCGGGTCGGCGGGGTCGGCGACGGTGTGGTTCAGCGTGATGCCGAGGTTGAGCGACGAGTCGCGCCCGCGCAGCTCCTTCACCGTGGCGCCGTGGGCGAGCAGCAGATGGTGCGACGCGAGCAGCCCCTCCGCGATGCTGGTGTGCCCCGGCGCGTGCTCGCCGCCCGTATAGGAGAGGAACGACGAGCACCACGGCTCGTTCAGCGTCGTCCACACGTTCACGCGGTCGCCCAGCGCGTCGTGCACGGTGCCCGCGTACTCCAGGAAGCGGTCGACGACGTCGCGGTTCGTCCAGCCCCCGCTCTCCTGCAGCGCCTGCGGCAGGTCCCAGTGGTACAGCGTGAGCCAGGGCAGGATGTCGGCCGCGAGCAGCTCGTCGACCAGGCGGCTGTAGAAGTCGACGCCCGCCCGGTTCACGGCCCCGCCGTCGGGCCGCACGCGCGACCACGACGTGGAGAACCGGTACGTCTGCAACCCGAGGTCCTTCATGAGCGCGACGTCCTGCGGGTACCGGTGGTAGTGGTCGCACGCCACATCCCCGTTGTCGCCGCCGACCACCGCGCCGGGCTCGCGCGCGAACGCATCCCAGATGGAGGCGGTGCGCCCGTCCTCGAAGGCGGCACCCTCGATCTGGTAGGCCGCCGTCGCCGCGCCGAAGAGGAAGTCCGAGGGGAAGGCACGCGTCATAGGGGTCATCCTTTCACCGCGCCCGCCATGATGCCACTGACCAGCTGCCGCCCCGCCGCCACGAAGAGCACGAGGAGCGGGAGGGTCGCGAGCACCGCACCGGCGAGCACGATCGAGTAGTCGATGTAGTAGCCCGACTGCAGCTGGCTGAGGGCCGTCTGCAGCGTGGGGTTCTGGGGGGAGAGCACGATCAGGGGCCACAGGTAGTCGGTCCACGCGGTCATGAACGTGAACAGGCCGAGGATCGCCATGGCCGGACGGGCGGCGGGCACCCCGACCGTCAGGAACGTGCGGAACTGTCCGGCGCCGTCCATGCGGGCCGCCTCGATAAGCTCGTCCGGGATCACGTCCACCAGGTACTGCCGCATGAAGAACACCCCGAATGCGGTCACCAGGGTCGGCACGATCACCGCGCCGATGGATCCGGTCCACCCGAGCTCGCGCATCAGCATGAACAGGGGGATGATGCCGAGCTGCGTCGGGATCGCCATGGTCGCGATCACGAACACCATCAGCCCGTCGCGTCCCCGGAACCGCAGCTTCGCGAAGGCGTAGCCGGCGAGGGTGGAGAAGGTGACGACCGAGAGCGTGATGATCGAGGAGATCAGGACCGAGTTGCCCAGCGCGAGCCAGAACGGGATCGCGTCGAACACCTTGGCCGCGTTGGCGAGGAAGTTCCCGCCCGGGATCAGCGGCAGCGTCTCCCCCCTGGTCGCGTTGGTGCCGCTGGCGACCACGAACGACCACCACAGGGGGTAGGCGCTGCCGAGCACGAAGGCCGCGAGCAGCCCGTAGGTGAGGAATCCCGGGCGGCTGCCGATGCCGGCGGTGCCGGATGCGGCGCCCCGACGGCGGCGGATGCGCTCCGGGACGCTGAGGGCCTGCGTGGCGGTCATCGCGCCTCCTCCTTGCTGGTGCGGGCGCGACGGCGGGCCGCGCGGTTCTTCGGGGCGTCGCCGGTGGAGATGCGCCGCGAGACGAGGAAGTTGATCAGGCCGATGCCCACGATGAGCAGGAACAGCAGGATCGCGACCGCGGAGGCCTCGCCCAGGTTGCGCCGGAAGAAGGCCAGCTCCCACAGGAACAGCACCGTGGTCTGGAACTGCCGGTCGCTGCCGCCGATGCCGCCCGCGGTGGAGACGTCGAACAGCCGCGGTTCCGCGAAGATCTGCAGGCCGCCGATCGTGGCCGTGATGATCACGAAGATGAGGGTGGGGCGGATGGTCGGGATCGTGATGGAGAAGAAGCGCCGCGCGGAGCCGGCGCCGTCGAGCGCGGCCGACTCGTACAGGTCCCGCGGCACGGCCTGCATCGCGGCGAGGAGGATGAGGGCGTTGTAGCCGGTCCACCGGAAGTTCACCATCACCGCGATCGCGATGTGCGACAGGACCGTGTCGTGCTTCCACTGCTGATCCGCGATGCCGATCAGGTTCAGCAGGTTGTTGGCCAGGCCGTCCGCCTCGTTGAAGATGCTCGAGAAGATGATGGCCACGGCGACCGGGGTCACCACGAACGGGATGAGCACGCTCATGCGCCAGAACGTCGGGGCGCGCAGACCGCGGTCCAGCAGGTAGGCGATCAGCAGGGCGACCGCGAGCTGCGGGATCGCGGAGAGCAGGAAGATGCTGAGCGTGTTGCGGATCGAGTTCCAGAACATGCCGTCGCCGAGGATCTCGACGAAGTTGCCGAGCCCGACGAAGTCGCCCTCGCCCTTCAGCAGGTCCCACTCGTGCACGGCCACCCACACCGTGTACAGCAGGGGGAAGAGGCCGACCAGTCCGAACAGCAGGAAGAACGGCGAGATGTAGAAGTACGGCGACGCGTTCTGGTCGAAGCGGGAGAGGCGGTGCCGCCAGGGCCGCTTCGCACCGGTGTCGGCGGGCGGACGCTGCGACGACGCGGGCACCGTGTCGGGGCGGTCGTGCGTGAGTGTCATGGGGTGTCCTCGTTCGGTGGGGGCGTCCTTCGTCTCGCTCCGCTCGCTCAGGAACCGGAGGCACCGGTTCCTGAGCGAGGAGCGCCGGCGACGAGACGAAGGACGCCCCGGGTGATCAGCCGACCAGCTCGTTCAGCAGGCCGATGGCCTGGTCCCACGCGCCCTGGGTGTCGGTCTCGCCGCGGTCGAGGCTGCTGAGCGCCGGACCGAACACGTTCTCCTGGATCACGGAGTCGTCGGCGCCCTTGAACTGCGCGACGACGCCCTTGGCACGCTCGGCGAGGATCGCCCCGGTCGGCGCGTCGTTGAAGAACGCGTTGGGGGTGGCATCCGCGGCGAGGGTCTCCTGCGCCTTCACGGTCGAGGGGAAGTTGCCCGCGGCGGCGGACTGCTTCACCTGCTGCTCGGGCTGCGTGAGCCAGTCGGCGAGCTCGGCCGCCGCCTCCTTGTGCTGTGAGGTCTCCGGGATGGAGAGGAACGCACCACCCCAGTTGGCCGCGCCACCGGGGAACACGTCGGCGAAGTCCCAGCCGGTCGAGGCGTCGCCGCCGCCGGCCTCGATCTGCCCCTGCACCACGCCGAGCATCCAGCCCGGGCACACGAACGTCGCGAAGGTGCCGTCGACGAACGACTTGCCGCCGTTCCAGTCCCACGCGGTCTGCGCGGCGGACTGGCCGCCCTCGGTCGCGGCGCCCAGCAGCTCGAAGCGCTTCTTCAGCTCGTCGTTGCCCTCCACGTTGAGCTCGCCGTCGGCGGTGTAGTAGCCCTCGTCGAGCTGGTTGACCATGGCGTTCCACACGAAGCCGGAGTGGTCGTACCAGGCCTTGCCGGTCTTGGCCGTGTAGTCGGCGCCCACCTGGAAGTAGTTGTCCCAGTCGCCGTTCAGCAGCTCGGCGACGGACTCGCGGTCGCTGGGCAGACCGGCGGCCTCGAAGGCGGCGCCGTTGTAGCAGATGCCGCTCGGGCCGATGTCGGTGCCGTAGCCGATCACGCGGCCCTCGGCGTCGGTGGCCTGGCCGTACTTCCAGTCCACCCAGTCGTCCTTGCGGTCCTCGATGCCGTAGTCGCGCAGGTCGACGAACGTGTCGGACACGTCCATGATCGCGCCGAGCCAGCCCTCCTCGATCGCCACGATGTCGCTGAGGCCGGAGCCGGCGGCGATCTTGGTGAACGCGTCGGTGCGGGCGTTGCCGCCGGTGTCGATGTTGGTGGCCTCGATCTTCACGTTCGGGTGCGCCTTCTCGTACTCGTCGTAGAGGTCGTCGTAGCCGAAGGTGCCGAACGTGGTGACGGTCAGCGTGATCTCCTCGTCGGCGCTGCCGGCGTCACCGCCGCCGTTGCCGCCGGAGCAGCCGGCGAGGGCGAGGGCGGCGACGGATGCCAGGGCGACGGGCGCCAGGATCCGGGTGCGGGCACGTGTGTTCACAGTTCACTCCTTTGTGGGTGGTCGTGCGGTGTGGTGCATCGGGATGGCATGGGAGCGCTCCCACGGCCATGGTCTGCAACCATATGGGAGCGCTCCCACGGTGTCAAGCGCGGAAGCACCCGGGAAGGCGGCGTACCCTTGACCGGTGCCCGAAGCCACGCTCTCCCCCGCCCTCATCCGCGCCGAGTCGCTCATCCGCAGCATCCCCGACTACCCCGAGCCCGGGATCGTCTTCCGCGACATCACCCCCCTCCTGGCCGACGCCGAGGCGCTGCGGGTCACGACCGAGGCGATCATCGAGCCCTTCGCCGGGCAGTTCGACGTGGTCGCGGGCATCGAGGCGCGCGGCTTCATCCTCGCCGGCGCCGCCGCCATCGCCGCCGGGGTCGGGCTCATCCCCATCCGCAAGGCCGGCAAGCTCCCGCGTCCCGCCGCCTCGGTCGACTACGCCCTGGAGTACGGTACCGCCACGATCGAGATGCACGACGACCTCCCGGCGGGCTCCCGCGTGCTGCTCATCGACGACGTGCTCGCCACCGGAGGCACCCTCGCCGCGGGCCGACAGCTCGTCGAGCGTCTGGGCAGCCACGTCGCCGGGATCTCCGTGCTGTTCGAGATCGACGGCCTCGGCGGCCGCGACGCGATCGGCGACCTGCACACCGTCTTCCACTCCGCCTGACCCCGCGGGGAGCGCCGGTGCGAGGGCAGTAGACTGGGGGCGCCCGTCCACCCGCGACTCCTGGAGCCGTCATGCCCACCATCGTCGTCGACGTCATGCCCAAGCCCGAACTGCTCGACCCCCAGGGGAAGGCCGTCTCCGGCGCTTTCGCCCGCCTGGGCGTGGACGGCTTCACCGACGTGCGCATCGGCAAGCGCTTCGAGCTCACCGTCGAGGGCGAGGTCACCGAGGAGGTGCTCGCCGAGGCGAAGCGCCTCGCCGACGAGGTGCTCTCCAACGCCGTGATCGAAGACGTCGTCGGCATCGAGGTGGCCGAGTGACCACGCGCATCGGGGTCGTCACCTTCCCCGGCTCGCTCGACGACGTCGACGCACAGCGCGCCGTCCGCCTCGCGGGCGCCGAACCCGTCGCCCTGTGGCACGGCGCACACGATCTCGAGGGCGTTGACGCCCTCGTGCTGCCGGGCGGTTTCAGCTACGGCGACTACCTGCGCGCCGGGGCCATCGCCGCCCTCTCCCCGATCATGACCGAGGTCAAGGAGGCCGCCGCGAAGGGCCTGCCCGTGCTCGGCATCTGCAACGGCTTCCAGATGCTGGTCGAGGCGCACCTGCTGCCCGGCGGACTGATCCGCAACAACCACCAGCATTTCGTGCGCCGCGACCAGCGCCTCACGGTCGAGAACGCCGACACCGCGTGGACGAACGCCTTCCGCACCGGCCAGGAGATCGTCATCCCGCTGAAGAACGCCGACGGCGGCTACATCGCCGACGAGCAGACGCTCGACCGCATCGAGGGCGAGGGCCTGGTGGCGTTCCGCTATGCGGGCGTGAACCCGAACGGCTCGCTGCGCGACATCGCCGGGCTCACCAACGAGGCGGGCAACGTCGTGGGGCTCATGCCGCACCCCGAGCACGCCACCGAGCCGGGCTTCGGCCCCGACACGACCGCGGCCATGCGCAGCGGCGTCGACGGCCTGGGCTTCTTCGCGAGCGCGATCGCCGCAGTCGCCCGCGTCGCCGCCTGACGCACGGGCGCACGCCGAAGCCTCAGCCGCGCGACCTCTGACGCACGGGCGCCCCCCCCGGGTCGGCCGCGGCGTCACTCGCCCGAGGACGCGGCGGCCGCGGGAAGCGCGAACGGGTTGTCGGCGGCTGCCGCCAGCAGGTACCACGCGGTCGTGCCCGTGTGCAGGCTCGCGTAGTAGAGGTCGCCGAAGCCGGAGTCGAGTCCGTCGGTCGAGGTCGCCACGATGCCCTTGCCGTCGCCGTTCACCGCATCGCGCTGCGCCAGGCGGATGTCCGCGAGCAGCTCGTCGGCCTGGGCGGCGTCGCCCGCGGCATCGCGCAGCCGGAGTGCCAGGGCCAGGTGCCCGCTGCCCTCGAACCACGCCTTGGACACGTCCACATCGCTGATCGAGGGGCCGCGGTACGGGCCGTCCGTGGCCATCAGGTGCCCGAGCGTCCAGTCCAGGGCGGCACCGTAGCGGGCGTCCCCCGTGCCGAGCGCGCTCCAGGTCTGCGCATCGAGCGGGACGGGACGGGTGTTGACCGTGCTGCCGTCGAGCAGGGTGCCGGTGTCGACGTGGCCGTCCGCGCTCTGCATCGCGGCGACGAATCCGGCGGCGACGGCCGAGCGCTGCGCCCACACGGCGTCGCCCGTGAGCTGGGCGAGCTGGGCGAAGAACCCGGCGACGTCGGTGTTGTGCTCCGTCGACTTCCACTCCAGGGAGGCCCCGGTGTCGGTCTGGCCTCCCGTGTAGCCGTACGGCGCCCTGGTCATGTCAGCGGTGTTGTCCTGGATCCAGTTCGCGGTGCGCAGCGCGCCGTCGAGGTACCGCTGCTCGCCCGTCGCGTGGAAGAGGCGCGCGAGGGCCATGCCCACCCAGGCCTGGTTGCCGGTGAAGCTGCCGGGCCCGGTGATCTCGACGCGCCCCTGACGGATGCCGTGGGGCTCGTAGGAGGCGCGCGTGCGCCCGTCGCCGATCGGGTCCTCCTCCTGCACGAACAGCAGGGTGTCGCCGATCGCGCGGGCGCGGCGCAGGTCGTCCGGCAGGCCGCGGGCCGTGTAGGCGATCACGACCAGCGCGTCGTCGTACACGAAGGAGGGGGTGAAGTCCCACGTCGGGGTGGTGAAGAAGCCGCCCTGATAGCTGCGCGGGAGGCAGTGGCCCGCGCCGTCGCAGAACTCGTCCACCCTGGCATCGAGGAACTCGTAGGCGAGTGCGACGGATGCCGCGGGGTCGGCCGTCACGTCGGTTCCGGTCTCGGCGCGCGGGGCCCGACTGTCCGACATCGCGGGTGCGGCGCCGAGCAGGACCACGGCGGCGACGAGCGCGGCGACGGCGCTGATCGGGGCGGAGCGGCGCACGGCGACCAGGGGCGACACGACACGAGCGGTGCCCGGTCGGCGCGGGGGACGGGACGGAGCGGGGGGCACGGTACCGAATGTGCCAGATCGCGACACGCCGCTGAAGAGCCTTTCGTCCACATCTCCCGTGCGATATGGCGAGGGCCCGCGCGTGTAGCAAAGCCGGCCCGGGCGTGCAAGGCGTTTGCGGCCTCTCGGCAACGATCCGACGATGGGAGCCAGTCCACGATCCCCCGGAAAGGACGACCATGTCCCGCGACCAGTACACCTTCACGAACCCCGCCGAGCTCTACGCCGACATCCAGCCGCAGAAGCAGCACATGCCGGAGCCCGGCCTCGACGCCGACCTGACCCCGAAGGCCGACCTCGGCGAGGACACCTACCGCGGCACGGGGCGTCTCACCGGACGCAAGGCCCTGATCACCGGGGGCGACTCCGGCATCGGCGCGGCCACCGCGATCGCGTTCGCCAGGGAGGGCGCCGACGTGGCGATCTCCTACCTGCCCGAGGAGGAGGCGGACGCGAGCCGCATCGCCGGACTCCTCCGCGACGCCGGAGCGACGGTCGCCACGATCCCCGGCGACCTGCGCGACCCGGAGTACTGCCGCACGCTCGTGGCCGAGGCCGTGGCCGCCCTGGGCGGGCTCGACATCCTCGTCAACAACGGCGGCAAGCAGGTGTACCGCGAGTCGCTGACCGACCTGACCGACGAGCAGTTCGACGACACGTTCAAGACCAACGTGTACGCCATGTTCTGGATCACGAAGGCCGCGCTCCCGCACCTGCCCGCCGGGTCGACCATCATCAACACCACGTCCATCCAGGCGTACTCGCCGTCGGACATCCTGGTCGACTACGCCTCCACGAAGTCCACGATCAACGCGTTCACGAAGGGTCTCGCCCAGCAGCTCGCACCGAAGGGCATCCGCGTGAACGCGGTGGCGCCGGGCCCGATCTGGACGCCGCTGCAGCCCAGCGACGGACAGCCCCAGGAGAAGATCGAGAAGTTTGGCGAGGACACGCCCCTCGGCCGCATGGGGCAGCCGGCCGAGCTCGCGCCGGCATATGTGTTCCTCGCGTCGCCGGAGTCGAGCTACGTGATCGGCGAGACGCTGAACGTGAACGGCGGCATGCCCACGCCGTGACCGTGCCCCATCGCCCGGCCGCTGTCGGCGACGGGAGCCGCCGGGCGATGGAAACAGCACGCCACCGACCGGGTACGCGGACTGCTCCGAACCGATTCGATCCGCGTGGTGGTGAGAGTGTAAGCGTTTGCAGTAGCCTGTTCGCATGGCACAGCTCGAACAGTTCGCAGCCCCCGGTACCGAGTGGTGGCGCAGCGCCGTCATCTACCAGATCTACCCCCGCTCCTTCGCGGACGCGTCGGGCGACGGCATCGGCGACCTGCCGGGGATCACGCGCCGGCTCGACTCCCTGCAGGAGCTCGGCGTCGATGCGATCTGGCTGAGCCCGTTCATGACGAGCCCGCAGCGCGACGCCGGCTACGACGTCGCCGACTACCGCGACGTCGACCCGCTGTTCGGCACCCTCTCCGACTTCGACGACATGCTCGCCGCCGCACACGACCGCGGCATCCGCGTGATCGTCGACCTGGTGCCCAACCACTCGTCCGACCAGCACCCGTGGTTCCAGGCGGCCCTCGCCGCGGGACCGGGCAGCCCGGAGCGCGCGCGCTACATCTTCCGCGACGGCAGGGGCGAGAACGGCGAGCTGCCGCCCAACAACTGGGAGTCGGTGTTCGGCGGCGGCATGTGGCAGCGCGTGACCGAGGCCGACGGCACGCCCGGCCAGTGGTACCTGCACATCTTCGACGCCACGCAGCCCGACTTCGACTGGAACAACGAGGAGGTGCAGGAGGAGTTCCGCTCCATCCTGCGCTTCTGGCTCGACCGTGGGGTCGACGGCTTCCGGGTCGACGTGGCCCACGGCATGATCAAGACCGAGGGGCTGCCCGACTACACGCCCCCCACCGACGCCGACTCCATGGGCGGTGGCGAGTCGAACGTGCCCTACTGGGGCCAGGACGGCGTGCACGAGATCTACCGCGACTGGCACCGCGTGCTGGCCGAGTACGACGGCGACCGCGCGCTGTGCGGCGAGGCCTGGATGCCGACGCTCAAGGAGACCGCACTGTGGGTGCGGCCCGACGAGATGCACCAGACCTTCAACTTCCCGTACCTCATGACCGAGTGGGACGCGAAGGCCCTGGGCGATGTGATCCGCGAGTCGCTCGACGAGTTCGGCGCGGTCGGCGCGCCCAGCACCTGGGTGCTGTCGAACCACGACGTCGTGCGCCACGCCTCGCGCCTGGCCCTCACGTCCGAGAACCCGCAGGGCGAGGGCATCGGGCCGAACACGCCCGACAAGCCCGACACCGCGATCGGCCTGGCGCGCGCCCGCGCCGCCACGACCCTGATGCTGGCCCTCCCCGGCTCGGCGTACCTGTACCAGGGCGAGGAGCTCGGGCTGCCCGAGGCCATGGAGATCCCGGACGAGTTCCGGCAGGATCCCACGTGGTTCCGCACCAACGGCGAGCGCTACGGCCGCGACGGCTGCCGCGTGCCGCTGCCGTGGGAGGCCGAGGCCCCCGCGTTCGGCTTCAACGACACCGGGCTGTCGTGGCTCCCGCAGCCCGCGGACTGGGCGGCCCATGCCCGCGACGTGGAGGAGGTCGACCCCGCGTCGACCCTCGCCCTGTACAAGCGCCTGCTCGCCGGGCGCCGCGAACACGGCTTCGGTACCGGCTCCCTCGTGTGGGAGGACGCGGGGCCCGACGCGGTCGCGTTCCGCCGCGGCGAGGTGCACGTGCTCGCCAACCTCGGCACCGCCGCGCTCCCCCTGCCGGACGGCGCCCTGATCGTGCTGCGCAGCCAGCCCTTCGACGGCCCCGACCTGCCGGTCGACACCGCCGTCTGGTACACCACCGCGGCCTGACCCGCCCGTTCCCGTCGCGGTCGCAGACGCTGCCCGCAGCGCGCGACCGCGACGGAACAGGAACCCCAGGAGGACCCATGGCGAGCATCGACGAGGTCGCCCGGCTCGCCGGCGTCTCCACCGCGACCGTCTCCCGCGCGCTGAGCGGACGAGGGCAGGTCTCGGAGTCGGCGCGCGAGCGCGTGCGCGCGGCCGCGCAGTCGCTCGGCTACGTGGTGTCGTCGCGGGCCTCGAGCCTCGCCTCGGGTCGCACCCGCAACATCGGCGTGGTGGTGCCGTTCCTCGACCGGTGGTTCTTCAGCACGGTGCTGTCGGGGGTGTCCGCCGCACTGATGCGCGCCGGCTACGACATCACGCTCTACAACATCACCGCCGACGAGGACGTGCGCCGTGACGTGTTCGGCACATTCCTGCGACGGCAGCGCGTGGACGCGGTGATCGCCGTGTCGATCGAGCTCGACGAGGACGAGACGCAGCAGCTGCTCGACCTCGGGCTGCCCGTGATCGCGATCGGCGGCCCGAACCCGAAGCTCGACACGCTCACGGTCGACGACGTCGCGGTCGCACAGCTCGCCACGGAGCACCTCATCGGACTCGGCCACACCCAGATCGCGCACATCGGCGCGAACCCCGAGTTCGACCTCGACTTCCACATCCCCACCAACCGCCGACTCGGGTTCGAGCGGGCCCTCGCGACGGCCGGGATCCCGCTGCAGCCGGCGTTCCTGGAGCCGGCCGACTTCACGGTCGAGGGCGGCTACCGGGCCGCGAAGCAGCTGCTGGGCCGCCCGGGCCCGCGCCCGACCGCGGTGTTCGCCGCCTCGGACGAGATGGCGATCGGGGCGCTCCTCGCCGCCCGCGATCTCGGATTCCGCGTGCCGGAGGACCTGTCGATCGTGGGCATCGACGGCCACGAGCTCGGCGAGTTCTTCCGCCTCACCACGGTCGATCAGTTCCCCCTCGGGCAGGGCGAGCGCGCGGCGGCCGCCGTCCTGGCGAAGCTCGCCGATCCCGAGGCCGTGCGCCCTCCGGCCGCGCTGCCGTACGAGCTCAACGTGCGCGGTACGACCGCCCGCCTGGTCTGACCCGCCGCGGCCGAGACGGCCCCCGCGGGAATCACCCTGGTGATCCTGCGAGAGCCACCTGTCCCCCCCTTTGCGCCCTCGATACCGTGCCGAGCAGACACGTGTTTCGACCGGAGGGAGACATCATGGCTCGGGAGTTCCAGGGGAAGATCGAACTCGACATCCGCGACTCGACGCCTGACTGGGGGGCGTACGAGCTCACCAAGGCGCCGGAGGGTGCGCCGAACGTGCTGGTGATCCTGTTCGACGACACGGGTCTCGCGGCGTGGGAGCCGTACGGCGGGCGCATCCACATGCCCACGCTCCAGCGCCTCGCCGACAACGGCCTCACCTATTCGCAGTGGCACACGACCGCCCTGTGCTCGCCCACCCGGTCGACGTTCCTCACCGGACGCACGCACCACCAGAACGGCTACGCCACGATCTCCGAGACCTCAACGGGGTTCCCTGGCTACAACGGGCACATCCCGAAGTCGAACGCGCCGCTCGCGCGCATCCTCCGCGACAACGGCTGGTCCACGTACTGGGTCGGCAAGAACCACAACGTGCCGATCAACGCGATCTCCAGCGGCTCGGACCGCAGCGAATGGCCGCTCGGGCACGGCTTCGACCGGTTCTACGGCTTCATCGGCGGCGAGACCAACCAGTGGTACCCCGATCTGGCCGTCGACAACCACTACATCG
Organism: Microbacterium sp. K35; assembly: GCF_004794375.1. Taxonomy (NCBI): domain Bacteria; kingdom Bacillati; phylum Actinomycetota; class Actinomycetes; order Micrococcales; family Microbacteriaceae; genus Microbacterium; species Microbacterium sp. K35. The sequence goes on from NZ_SSDM01000176.1 coordinate 18,902, forward strand.
ACCAGCCCTCCCAGCCCGAGGACGGGTATCACCTGTCCAAGGACCTCGCGGATCAGGCGATCCGGATGCTGCGCGACACGAAGCAGTCGAACCCGGACAAGCCGTGGTACCTGTGGTTCTGCCCCGGCGCGAACCACGCCCCGCACCACGCCCCGCAGGAGTACATCGACAAGTACCGGGGCATGTTCGACGACGGCTACGAGGCGTACCGCGAGTGGGTGCTGCCGCGCATGATCGAGCGCGGCATCCTGCCGGAGGGCACGCAGCTGACCGACATGAACCCGATGACGCCCGGCACGTTCGCCGAGGTCGACAGCGTGCGTCCGTGGGCGGAGCTCACCGACGGGGAGAAGGCGCTGTTCTCGCGGACCGCGGAGGTGTACGCGGGGTTCAGCGAATACACCGATGCGCAGGTCGGCCGCATCATCGAGCACCTGGAGAAGTCGGGACAGCTCGACAACACGCTCATCATCTACGCCGCGGACAACGGCGCCTCCGGCGAGGGCAGCCCGAACGGCTCGATCAACGAGAACCTGTTCTTCAACGGCTACCCCGAAGACGTCGCGCGCAACCTGACGATGATCGACAAGCTCGGCGGGCCCGACGCCTACAACCACTACCCGACCGGCTGGGCGATGGCGTTCTCCACGCCGTTCCGCATGTTCAAGCGCTACTCCTACGCGGGCGGCTCGGCCGACCCGCTGATCATCCACTGGCCCGCGGGGATCACGGCGCGCGGCGAGGTGCGCAGCCAGTACCACCACTGCACCGACATCGTGCCGACGATCCTGGAGGCGTGCGGCGTCGAGGCGCCGACCGTCGTGGACGGCGTGGAGCAGACGCCGATGCCCGGCGTGCCGATGAACTACTCCTTCGACGCCGCCGACGCCCCCACCACCAAGCAGACGCAGTACTACGAGATGCTCGGCACCCGCGGCATCTGGAGCAAGGGGTGGAAGGCCGTCGCCGAGCACGGTCCCGTCCCGATCGGCCTGGGGCACTTCGACGAGGACCGCTGGCAGCTGTTCCACGTCGACGAGGACCGGGCGGAGGCCGTCGATCTCGCCGACCAGCACCCCGAGAAGCTGAAGGAGCTCACGGAGCTCTGGCTCGAAGAGGCGAAGAAGTACGACGTGCTGCCCCTGAACGACCTGGGCGTCGCCGACTTCATCAAGTACGAGTACCACCTGCCGGTGCCCGCGGACGGCCGCTTCACGTACTACCCGGAGACGACCGAGGTGCAGGAGCAGCTCGCCGCGCGCACGCAGCAGGTGTCGTTCAAGATCCTCGCCGACGTCGACTTCACCGCGGCGACCGAGGGCGTGATCGTCGCCCAGGGCTCGCGCTTCGGCGGCTACAGCCTGTACGTGCAGGACGGCACGCTGTCGTTCGTGTACAACTTCCTCGGCATCCCGCCCGAGCAGCGGGTCGGCACCGCCGCGCCGACCGAGGGCCGCCACATCGTCGGCGTCGGCTTCGAGAAGGAGGGCAGCGGCGACCACGGCGAAGCGCTCGGCACGCTCACGCTCTACGTCGACGACGAGGCCGTCGAGTCGATCCCGATCCGCACCCAGCTCGGCCGCTACGCCCTCACGGGCGAGGGACTGAGCGTCGGCTACGACTCGGGCGACACCGTGACCACCGCCTACCCCAACCGCTTCGCCTTCACGGGCGGCGAGATCCACCAGGTGGTCTACGACGTGGCCGACGACCACTACGTCGACGTGGAACGGGAGTTCGCCGCGAAGCTCGCCAGCGACTGAGGCCTCCGCGACTGCGGCGCGCTACCGCACCGTGCCGTCATGCCAGGTGCGGTAGCCGCCGTCGAGGTTGCGCACGTCGCGTCCGTGCTGCCGCAGCAGCCGCGTCGCGATGTGACCGCGGAGCCCCACCTGGCAGTGGACGACCAGCGGCCCCGCCGGCAGCTCGTCGAGGCGGTCGCGCAACTCGTCCAGCGGGACGTTGAGCGCGCCGGGGATCGCGCCGGCCGCGTGCTCCGCGGGGGAGCGCACATCGATGAGCACGGCCCCCGCGCGCACGGCGTCGTCGAGCCCGTGCCACTGCACGGTGGGGGTGGTGCCGGTGCGCGTGTTCTCGGCCACGTAGCCGAGCATGTTGACCGGGTCCTTCGCCGAGCCGAACTGCGGCGCATAGGCGAGCTCGAGCCGAGCGAGCCCCGCGGCCGTGACGCCCGCCTGCATCGCGGTGGCGATCACGTCGATGCGCTTGTCGACCCCGTCGCGACCCACCACCTGCGCGCCGAGGATGCGGTCGCTCGCCGGGTCGGCCAGGAGCTTCATCGACAGCGTCTCCGCACCGGGGTAGTAGCCCGCGTGCGAGCCCGGGTGCACGTGCACGACGTAGAACTCACGACCGGCGGCGCGGAGCTGCCGTTCGCTCCAGCCGGTCTTGGCGAGCGCGAGCCCGAACACGCCCACGATGCCGGTGCCGACGGCCGGTGACGCAGCCTCGACCCGGCCCGCGATGAGGTCGGCCACCATCCGGCCGTGCCGATTCGCGAGTCCCGCCATCGTGATGAGTGCGGGGCCGCCGCCCACCAGGTCGCTCTTCTCGACACCGTCGCCCACCGCGAACACGTCGGGGGCGCTGGTGCGGCAGGCGTCGTCCACCGCGATCCCGCCCGTCTCGCCGATCCGGATGCCCGCGTCCCGCGCGAGCCCGACCTCGGGCACCACTCCCGACGCGTCCACCACGAACTCGGCGGCCACGACGGTCCCGTCGCTCAGGGTCACGGCACCCGGCGCGGACGCGGTGATCTCGACGCCGAGCCGTACGTCCACCCCGCGCACCCGCAGCTCCTCGGCGAGCGGTGCGACCATCTCGGGGTCGAGCGGGGAGAGCAGCTGGGGCCCGCGCTGCACGAGCGTGACCGCGGCGCCACGGGCGACGAGGTTCTCGACGGCCTCCAGCCCCGTGTAACCGCCGCCGACCACGACCACGGGCAGCCCGGGTCGTGCCGCGGCGTGGATCGCGTCGGCATCGTCGACCGTGCGCAGGCTGCGCACGGGCGGTCCCGCGTCGGGCTCGTCGCGGCGCGGGCGAGCTCCGGTGGCGAGCACGAGGCGATCGTACGGCTGGAGCATCCGCTGCCCGTCGGGCCCTTCGACCTCGACGACGCGGCGGTCGGTGTCGATGTGCACGACCTCGTGGCGCACGCGCACGTCGAGCCGGAAGCGGCGGTGCAGCGACTCGGGGGCCTGCAGCAGCAGCGCCTCGCGGTCCTGGATCACCCCGCCCACGTAGTACGGGAGGCCGCAGTTGGCGTATGACACCTCCGGCCCGCGCTCGAAGACGACGATGTGCGCGGACTCATCCAGTCGGCGCAGTCGGGTGGCGGCGGACATCCCGCCCGCGACCCCGCCGACGATCACGACCGTGAGGGGCGCGGCACTCATCGGCCGAACAACCGCGACAGGAAGCCGCCGGTGGGCTGCTCGTCGGCGTGTCCGCCGCACCAGTCCGACCTCGGTACGGTCTGGCGGACGGCGTCGACGTGCTGACCACATCCCGCCCAGGTGGTCTTTCCGCAGGTTCGGCAACGGACGGCTCGGCACATGGGTGACTCCTCTCAATACCCCGGTGGGTATCCATCACTATACCCCCGGGGGTATAATGGAGTTCTCAGCCGACGATCAGGGAGCCGCCATGTCCACCACCGATGCCGAGACGCAACGCAAGATCGCCAACCGCCTCAAGCGCGCGCAGGGTCAGCTCGGCGCCGTGATCGCGGCCGTCGAGGCTGGCAGCGACTGCCGAGCGGTCGTCACGCAGCTCTCCGCCGTCACCTCCGCGCTCGACAAGGCGGGCTTCCAGATCATCGCCACCGCGATGAGGGACTGCCTCGACGGCCCGGAAGAGGAGGACGGCGTCTCCCTGCCCGAACTCGAGAAGCTGTTCCTCTCGCTCGCCTGACGGCAGGCCGGACCGCCGCCGGGCGGTCGGGGTCAGACGGCGGGGACGTGCGGCAGGGCGTGGAACCGGCGGTCCACGTACACCAGCGGGCGGGCGGGTCGCCCCGGCAGCACCTCCAGAACCTCCGCGATCACGACCGTCGAGGAGCCGACGGGCACGGTGTGCAGCGGGCGGCAGCGCAGCGCGACCCTCGCCTCCGGGAGGTGCGGCTCGCCGGTCGGCAGCGTCGACCAGCCCTGCTGCGACGTGAACCGCTCGGCACCGCTCACGGCGAAGCTCTGCGCGAGGTCGGAGTGCTCGTCGTCGATCAGGTGCACCACGAAGCTCGGCGCGGACAGGATCGCCCCGGCGCTCCCGGTCGCCCGCGTGACGGAGAACATGATCGCGGCGGGATCGACCGCCACGGACGACACGCTGGAGGCGGTGAGGCCCACCGGTCCGTCGGGGCCCTGAGCCGTGATGATCGCGACACCGGCGGGGTGCGCGCGGAACGCGGCCTTGAGTCCCTCGCCGACGGCGGACGGGACGGGGGCGGCGGGGTGGGGGCGGGGGTCGATGGTCATGCGGGGAACTTCCGGGTCACCCTTCCACCGTAAGACCTCAAGCGCGCTTGAGCTCAAATCGAGCGAACTCGTCCGTCCACCCTCCGCCCCACCGCCTCAGCCGATGCGGAACCCCGCCGCCCGCAGCACCTCCTCGCGCGAGCTCGGACCGACCAGCAGCGTGAACGCGCCGGGCTCCACCCGGCGCACACCCGCAGCATCGACGATCGTGCACTCGGCGGCGGGCACCTCCACCCGCACCCGCACCGACTCCCCCGGCACCACGTCCACCTGGCGGTACGCCTTGAGCTCCCGGTCGGTCCAGCTCACGCTCGTGACCTCGTCGCGCACGTACACCTGCACGGTCTCGCGCGCGGGCCGGGCTCCCGTGTTCGTCACGGTCACGTGACCCACGACCGTGTCGTCCGGGGTGAGAGCCTCCGCCTCCAGCTCCAGGTCGGAGTACTCGACCGTGGTGTACGAGCGCCCCTCGCCGAACGCCCAGGCGGGCGACTGCGTGAGGTCGGCGTACCGGTCGCCGTGCTGTCCGCGGATCTGGTTGTAGTAGGTCGGCTGCTGTCCCACGTGGCGCGCGAACGAGATCGGCAGCCGGCCGGACGGCTCGGCCAGGCCCGCCATGACCTCGGCCAGCGCGCGACCACCCTGCATCCCGGGGTTGGCCGCCCAGATCACGGCCGCCGCGCGCTGCGCCGACGCCGGGAGCACGAGCGGCTTCGACGCGAGCAGCACGATCACGACCGGCGTGCCGGTGTCGATCAGCGCGTCCAGCAGCGCGTTCTGGCCGCCGATGAGCTCGAGCGTGGCCGTCGAGCGGCCCTCACCCACGAGCTCGATCCGGTCGCCGACCACCGCGACCACGACGTCGGCGGCCTCGGCGTCGGCCACGGCCTCCGCGATCAGCGCCGCGTCGGGCGCACACGGCCGCACCACCGGCGGCCGCGGCTGCTTGTCGGGGAAGTGCGTGCCCCGCGGGTCGTCCTCGAGGGTGAGGATGTCGGCGCCGCGCGTGTGTGTCACCCGCCAGCCGTCCGCCGCGCGCAGCCCGTCGAGCACGGTCGTGATCATGTCGCGCGGCTGCCCGTCGAGCCACCCCGCCTGACCCGAACCTCCCGCCCAGTCGCCCAGCTGCGTCTGTGCGTCGTCGGCCAGGGGTCCCGTCACGGCGATGCGCAGCGGGGCGGCGGGGTCGAGCGGCAGCACGCCGTCGTTCTCCAGCAGCACGAGGGAGCGTCGCGCCGTCTCCAGGTTCAGCTCGGCGTGCGCGGCGCTGCCCACCACGGACGACAGGTCTGCGCGCGGCAGTCGCGGATCCTCGAACAGCCCGAGTTCGAACTTGAGCGTGAGGATGCGGGCGACCGCGTCGTCGAACGCGTCGTCGGGCAGCAGCCCCTGCGCCACCGCGTCGAGCGCGCCCTCGAAGAACCCGGGCGTGGTCATGACCATGTCGTTGCCCGCGCGCACCGCGGCCGCGGCCGCCTGGGTCAGGTCGGGCTGGATGCGCTGCTCCCACACCATGCGCCCGACGTTGTCCCAGTCGGTGATGAGGGTGCCGGTGTAGCCCCACTCGTCGCGCAGTACGTCGCTGAGCAGCCAGTCGTTCAGGGTGATCGGCACGCCGTCGGTGGTCTGGTAGCCGAGCATGAACGTGCGGCAGCCCTCGCGGGCCACGCGCTCGAACGGCGGCAGGAACCAGGAGCGCAGCTTGCGGCGCGAGATGTCGGCCTCGCTCGCATCCCGTCCGCCCTGCGTCTCGGAGTACCCCGCGAAGTGCTTGGCGGTCGCGAGGATCGCGGTCGGGTCGTCGAGCCCGTCGCCCTGGTAGCCGCGCACCATGGCGCTCGCGAGCTCGCCGATCAGGAACGGGTCCTCGCCGAACGTCTCGTTGATCCGGCCCCACCGCAGGTCGCGCGCGATGCACAGCACGGGAGAGAAGGTCCAGTGGATGCCGGTGACCGCGACCTCCTCCGCGGTGGCCCGCGCGACGCGCTCCAGCAGCCCGGCGTCCCACGTCGCGGCCATGCCCAGCTGGGTGGGGTAGATCGTCGCACCCGGCCAGAACGAGTGGCCGTGGATGCAGTCCTCGCCCACGAGCAGGGGGATGCGCAGGCGGGTCTGCGCCGTGAGCTCGTTCGCCCGCACGATGCGCTCGGGAGACGTGTGCAGGATCGAGCCGACGTGACGCCGCAGCACGTGGTCGTCGAGATCGTCGCGGGCGTCGAGCTGCAGCATCTGCCCGACCTTCTCCTCCACGCTCATGCGGGAGAGGAGGTCGGCGACCCGCTCGGGGATCGGCAGGGAGGGGTTCTGGTACGGAAGGGTGGTCGTCGGGAGCAGAGAGGTCATCACTTCGTGTTCTGTGTCGTCGTATCGGTGGTGTCGGTCGTCGGCAGGGGGACGGAGCGCACGGCCGTGACCGGCGCGTTCACGTCGAGCCCCTTCTTCTTCATGGCCCGTGCGCGCTCTCCGGCGGAACGCAGCCGCGGGTTCACATACTCGTCGATCCCGAAGTTGATCAGCGACAGGGCCACGCCGATGATCGCGATGCAGAGCCCCGCGGGCACGTACCACCACCACAACCGGGGGAAGGCGCCGTTCTGCTGCGCCCAGAACAGGATCGTGCCCCAGTTGAGGTTGCTCACCGGGATCACCCCGATGAACGCGAGCGTCGTGAGGCCGAGGATCGCGGCGGTCACGGTGCCGACGAAGCTCGACGCGATGAGCGCCATCAGGTTCGGCAGCATCTCGACCGTGATGATGCGGCGCAGCGGCTCGCCGTTGGCGCGGGCGGCCTGGATGAAGTCGCGGTTGCGCAGCGACATGGTCTGCGCCCGCAGCACGCGCGCACCCCACGCCCACCCGGTGAGCCCGAGCACGGCGGCGATCACGATCAGCGGCGGGTTGTCGAACTGCGACGCGATGATGATGATCAGCGGGATGCCGGGGATCACGAGGAACACGTTGGTCAGCGCCGACAGCGACTCGCTCTTCCAGCCGCGCACGTACCCGGCGATCACGCCGACCGTGATGGCGATGATGGTGGCGATGAACGCGGCGAGGAAGCCGACGACGATCACCCCGCGCGTGCCGTAGATGATCTGGCTCAGCACGTCCTCCCCCATGTGCGTCGTCCCGAGCCAGTGCTCCCACGACGGCGGCTGGCGGAGCGCGGTGCGGTCCTTCTGGGTGGGTCCGTACGGGGCGATCCACGGTGCCAGGATCGCGACGAGCACGAAGATCCCGAGGATGATGAGCCCGGCCAGGGACTTCGGGTTGCGGAACATCGCGAACGCCTGGCCGAGCTGCGACCGGAACGTCGCGCGGTGCGGGTCGCCCGACGGCGCGGTGCGCAGGGTCGCGGTCTCCGGCATGCCCGAGGCGACAGGCGAGCCGTCGGGGGCGGTGCCTGCGGCGGTGGTGGGAACGGTCATGTCAGGCCTCCGTCTGGCGGGTGCGCGGGTCGAGGTAGGCGTAGACCACGTCGGCGAGGATGTTGGCCACGAGCACCGACAGCGTGATCACCAGGAACACGCCCTGCATGAGCGCGAAGTCCTTGGCGTTGGTGGCGTCGAGCAGCAGCTTGCCGACACCGGGATAGCTGAACACCATCTCCATGACGATGGTGCCGCCCACGATGAAGCCGATCGACAGCGCGAAGCTCTGGATCTGCGGGAGCACGGCGTTGCGGGCGGCGTAGGCCCACAGCACGCGCCGGTTCGGCATGCCCTTCGCCTGCGCGACCGTGATGTAGTCGTCGTCGAGCACGGTCAGCATCATGTTGCGCATGCCGAGCACCCAGCCGCCCAGCGAGGCCACCACGATGGTGAGCGCGGGCAGGGTGCCGTGCATGATCACCTGCCCGATGAAGTCCAGGCTCCACTCCGGCGACTGCCCCTTGTCGTAGGCGTGCGACGACGGGAACCACTTGAGCGTCGATGAGAAGACGGCGATCGCGATGAGCCCGAGCCAGAAATACGGGATCGTGTTGAAGAAGGTGGTCACCGGGATGATCGCGTCGAGCCTGCTGCCGCGCTTCCACCCCACGATGGCCCCGGCGACCGTGCCGATCGCGAACGAGATGATCGTCGCGATGCCGACCAGCCCGAGCGTCCACGGGAGGGCGGAGGCGAGCACCTCGGCGACCGGACGCAGACCGTGCAGCGTGGAGATGCCCAAGTCGCCGCGCAGCAGCATGCCCCAGTACTCGACGTACTGCTGCCACACCGATTTGTCGGAGTCGATGCCGAGCAGGATGCGCAGGGCATCGGCGGCCTCCGGGCTCACGTTGGGGTTGCGCGCGAGGTACGAGCTCACCGCGTCGCCCTTCATGAGCCGGGGCAGGAAGAAGTTGATCGTGATCGCCGCCCACAGGGTGAAGAGGTAGAAGCCCGCGCGCCCGGCGAAGAAGCGCCACGGCACGCGACGCCGGCCACGGTCGACCGCCGTCGCGGTGGTGCCGACCTCGAGGGCGTCGCGCGCGACGAGGTCGTTGTCGTCCAGCTGGGGGAAGGCGGTACTCACCGCGCACCTCCGTTCGTGGTGGCGGCGAAGTGCTTCTCCGGGTCGGGAGAGGCGGCGCGCAGCTCGCGGGTGTAGGGGTCCTGCGGGTTCAGGATGACGTCGTCGGCGGTGCCGTACTCGACCACGCGGCCCTGGTTGAGCACCATGATCTCGTCGCTGAAGTGGCGGGCGGTGGCCAGGTCGTGCGTGATGTAGAGCACGCCGAGTCCCTCGTCACGCTGCAGCTCGGCGAGCAGGCTCAGCACGCCGAGACGGATCGACACGTCGAGCATCGACACGGGCTCGTCCGCCACGAGCAGCGACGGGCGGGAGGCGAGGGCGCGGGCGATGGCCACACGCTGCCGCTGGCCGCCCGACAGTTCGTGCGGGCGGCGGTCGATCACGGCGTCGGCGTCGAGCCGCACGCGCGCGAGCAGGCGCCGCACCTCGGCATCGGTGTCCTTCTTCGGCACGACGTCGTCGAGGCGGATGGGCCGCTCCAGGTGGTAGCGGATGGAGTGGGAGGGGTTGAGCGAGGCGAACGGATCCTGGAACACCATGCGCAGCTGCTGGCGGTAGCTCCGCAGCCCCCTGCCGCGCCGCGGGATCGGGGTGCCGTCGAGCAGCACCTCCCCGCTGGTGGGGGTCTCGAGCTGGGTGAGGATCTTCGCGATCGTGGACTTGCCGCTGCCGGACTGCCCGACGAGTCCGATCGTGCGTCCGGACTCGAGGGTGAAGCTCACGTCGTCGAGGGCCTTGATCTGGCCGGCGCCGCGCACGGTGTAGCTCTTGGTGACGTGTCGGAACTCGAGCGTGGTCATCGCACCAGCACCCCTCTCTCGCCGGTCAGCCGGGGGAACGACGACAGCAGCCGCCGCGTGTACTCGTGCTGCGGCGCGTTCCAGATGCGCTCGGCCGTGTCGAGCTCGACGATCTCGCCCTCGCGCATGATCGCGATGCGGTCGCTGATCTCGAGCAGCAGCGGCAGGTCGTGGGTGATGAAGACGACCGAGAACCCGAACTCGCGCCGCAGCTGCGAGATCTGCTTCAGGATCTCGCGCTGCACCAGCACGTCGAGCGCCGTGGTGGGCTCGTCCATCACCATCAGCTGCGGGCGCAGGGCGAGCGCCATCGCGATCATCACGCGCTGGCGCATGCCGCCCGACAGCTCGTGCGGGAAGGACCGGTGGCGCTGGCGGCCGACCTTCACGATCTCGAGCAGCTCCTCCGCCTCGGCCCTGCGCTGGCGGCGGTTCATGCCGGGACGGTGGATCTCGAACACGTCCTCCAGTTGCGAGCCGACCGTGGCGACCGGGTTGAGGGCGTTCATCGCGCCCTGGAACACCATCGACACCTTGTCCCAGCGGAATCGCTGCATCGCGTCGACATCGAGCGCGTTGATGTCGATGTCCGCTCCGGAGGCATCGTGGAAGGTCACACTGCCTCCGGTGATGACGGCGGGAGCACGCAGCAGCCGCTGCACACCGTAGGCGAGCGTGGTCTTGCCGCAGCCGCTCTCCCCGGCGAGCCCGAGGATCTCGCCGCGCTGGAGTTCGAGGGTCACGTCCTTCACCGCCGCGACGGGCGGATCGACGTCGTACACGACCGAGAAGTCGCGCACGGTGAGCAGGGGGTCTGGCATGGGGTGTCCTTCGTGGGAGGCGTCCGTCGTCTCGTCGCTCTGCTTCTCGCTCAGGAACCGGTCGCCGAGGGCGAACCGGTCCCTGAGCGGTCGGAGCGAGACGACGGGTCTACTCGGCGGGCTTCAGCTTCGTGAGTATCTGCACGATGTTCGGCTGCGTGGGGTCGGCCGACGCGTACGTGTCGGTCTCCGATGGCCAGCCGACGTAGTTGCGCGTGTTGAACTCGCCCAGCAGCGGGTGGGCGCCCAGCGGGATGGCCGGCACCTGCTCCGAGAAGATCGTCTGCAGCGTGTCGATCGCGGCGGTGCGCTCCTCGTCGGACGAAGCGTTCGCGTACGTGTTCAGCGCCGTCGTCGCCGCGGGGTCGTCGAAGCGGCCGAAGTTGAAGCCGGCCTTGCCCTCGGGGGAGATCCACCGCGGGTCCATGGTCGAGGTGTACAGCCCGTAGGCGGTGCCGCTGTCCTCCAGCCAGTGGATGATCGCGGAGAAGGTGCCGTTGTCGCGGGGGTCGGCCCAGCCGCCCCAGTCGGGCATGTCGATCTTGACCTCGGCGCCGATGCCGTCCTTCACGTCTTCGGCGATGAGCTCCTGTGTGGTGTTCCAGTCGCTCCAGCCGGACGGGACGGAGAGCGTGAACGACACGGGCGTGCCGTCCGGGTCGATCAGGGCGTCGTCCTTCCAGGTGTACCCGGCGGTCTCGAGCAGGTCGCGCGCCTTGTCGGCGTCGACCTTGTAGTCCACGCCCTGGAACTCGGGCTGGATCTCGTCCTCGAGGATCGACGACAGGCCGGTGACCGACCAGACGGGCTCACTGGCGCCTTCGCGGGCGATGTCGACGTAGGCGTCGCGGTCGATCACCCAGGCGAGCGCCTGCCGGAAGGCCGGGTCGTCGAACGGCTTCTGCTGCAGGTTCATGAACAGCGTGGCGGAGCCGGTGGTCGGGGAGGCGAGGAACTGGTTGTGCTCGGGGTCGGCCGAGAGGAACTGCTCCTCGATCTGCGGGATGAACGCCTGGGCCCAGTCGGCGTCGCCATTGGCGAGAGCCGTGGTGAGGGCGGTGTTGTCGCCGTAGGAGACGTAGTGCAGCTCGGGCACGGCGAGGTCGCCGCCCCAGTAGTCGTCGCGGGCGTCGAGCGTGACCGACTCGGTCGACCAGTTGGCCATCGCGTAGGGGCCGGTGCCGACGAGGTCGTCGCCCTTGACGGGGTCGGTGGCGGGGTCGTCGAACTTCTCCCAGATGTGCTTGGGGACGATGGGCACGTGCAGCACGCGCGCCTGGTTGACGTACTTGGAGTCGCCGAAGCTCAGCACGACCGTGTCGCCGTCGACCTCGGCTCCCTCGTACTTGAGGCCGGCGGTGTCGAGCGCGGGGATCGAGGCGGTCTCGAAGGAGAAGACGATGTCGTCGGCGGTGAACGGCTCGCCGTCGCTCCAGGTGACGCCCTCGCGGGGGACGACCGTGAGCTGCGTGTAGTCGTCGTTCCACTCGAGGCTCTCGGCGAGCCACGGCGTGGTACCGCGGTCTCCCGTCTGGTTCACCAGGGCCAGGGTCTCGAACACGACCTTGGCGTAGCCGTACTTCGACGCGGCGGAGTCGCCGACGAACGGGTTGTTCGACTCGGTGGTGATGGCGCCGTCCGGCTTGGCGATGGTGAGGGCGGCGCCGCCGGCTGCGGTGTCGTCCGACCCTCCGGACGAGCATCCGGCGAGGGCCGAGACCCCGAGTGCGGTGATCGCGGTGGCGGCGATCAGAGACGTTCTGAGCTTCATTGCTTCTCCTTGGGCACGGTCGTTGTGCGGCGGCGGTTTGCTTACTGTCGAGAAAGTAAGCTGAGGTGAGGTTACCGAGGAGTAAGTTGGTTGGCAAGCGGGGCCGGTTGAGGAGAGGACGACGCATGTCGGAGAGCGATCACGCCGTGCGGGTGCGCCCGGCGACGCGGGAGAAGCGCGAGCAGATCCTCAAGGCGGCCATCGAGATCTTCGGCAACAAGGGCTCGACCAACGGCACCCTCGCCGATGTCGCCGAGCAGGTCGGCATCACGCACGCCGGGGTGCTCCACCACTTCGGCTCGAAGCAGAAGCTGCTGCTCGAGGTGCTGGCCTACCGCGACCAGGACGACGTCGCCGGGCTCGCCCAGAAGCACATCCCCGACGGCCCCGAGCTGTTCCTGCACCTCGTGCGCACGGCCCTCACGAACGAGAAGCGCCCAGGCATCGTGCAGGCGTACACCGTGCTCTCGGCGGAATCGGTGACCGACGACCACCCCTCCCGCCCCTACTTCGAGGACCGCTACACCACCCTCCGCCGCGAGGTCGCCGCCGCCTTCAGCGAGCTCTGCGCGCAGGAGGGCGTGACCGAGCCCGACACGATCGCGGCGGCGTCGGCCGCGATCCTCGCCGTGATGGACGGCCTGCAGCTGCAGTGGCTGCTGCACCCGGACGCGGTCGACCTGGCCGACGCCAGCGCCTTCGCGATCCGCGCGATCGTGAACGGCGTGCTCCACCCCGGGCCGGAACTCGAGTCCTACGCCCGGCCCTGACCCCGGGCTAGGCTCGGCCCATGGCCATCGATCTCGAAGCGCTCTACATCGACCTCCATCAGCACCCCGAGCTCTCGTTCCAGGAGACGCGCACCGCGGGCATCGCCGCCCAGCATCTGCGTGACCTCGGGCTCGACGTGGAGGAGGGCGTCGGCGTGACCGGCGTCGTCGGCGTGCTGCGCAACGGCGACGGCCCCGTGGTGTGGGTGCGCGCCGACATGGACGCCCTGCCCGTGGAGGAGCAGACCGGCCGCGCGTACGCGAGCACCGCCAAGGGCGTCGACCCGTCCGGCACCACCGTGCCCGTCATGCACGCGTGCGGCCACGACATGCACGTGACCGCGATGATCGGCGCGGTCGAGAAGCTGGTGGCGGAGCGCGAGGACTGGTCGGGCACGCTCGTGGTGCTCATCCAGCCCGCGGAGGAATACGGTGCCGGCGCCAGGGCCATGCTCGACGACGGCCTGCTCGCGCGGTACCCGAAGCCCGACGTGGTGCTCGGCCAGCACGTGACCCCGCTCTCCGCGGGCGTGATCGGGGTGCGCAGCGGCACGCAGATGGCCGCGTCGGACGGCCTCACCGTCACCCTCCACGGCCGCGGCGGCCACGGCTCCCGGCCGCACGCCACGATCGACCCCGTCGTGATGGCGGCCGCCACGGTGATGCGCCTGCAGACCATCGTGTCACGCGAGATCGACCCGCAGGGGGTGGCCGTGGTCACGGTCGGATCGATCCACGCCGGCCTCAAGAACAACATCATCCCGGCCGAGGCGAAGCTCGAGCTCAGCCTCCGCTACCCGAACGACCAGGTGCGCGAGAAGGTGCTCGCGAGCGTGGAGCGCATCGTGCGCGCCGAGGCCACCGCATCCGGCGCCGAGCGGGAGCCCGAGATCCGCACCGACCACACCCTGCCCGCCACGATCAACGACGAGGAGGCGACCGAGCGCGTCACGACGGCACTCCAGCGTGCGCTCGGCGAGACCGCCGTGATCGACCCCGGCATGTTCACCGGCAGCGAGGACGTCTCCTGGTTCGCGCGAGACGCGGGCGTGCCGCTCGTGTTCTGGTTCTGGGGTGGCGTGGATCCCGCACGGTTCGCCGAGGCCCTCGCCGCCGGCCGCCTGGAGCAGGACATCCCCACCAACCACTCGCCGTTCTTCGCCCCCGAGATCCACCCCACGATCGAGGTCGGCGTCACGGCCATGTCGGCCGCCGCGCGCGAGTTCCTGGGCGCGTAGGGGACGCCCGAGCGGGGCGACGCCGGAGCGGGGCGGCTCCGTTCGGCGACGCGCGGGGGCTGCGACGCACGGCGCCGCGGATCAGTGGCCGCGGATCAGATCCCGCGCACCGTGACGCGCTCGCGGCCGAGCTGGCTGCTGCGGTTGTTGAGGCACCGCGTGCACAGCAGCTCCACGCGGCGCGGGTGGCCGCCGCCGCAGACGCACTCGGTCGTCACCCGCCACGCGGCCGCCCTGCCGCACGGCACCGGGGCGTCGCGACCGGTGTCGACGGCGGTGTGCGGGGTGTCGGACCCGGTGTGCGGACACTCGCAGCGCGGATCCTCGTCGAGGTCGGGCAGGAGCGCCGGGTCGGTGTGCGGACGGTCGTCCGTCGCGGGCGACGTGCGGGCGGGCGAGGCGGCGGAGGTCATCGCCGTCATGCTCCCACGATCCGTGGCACGGCGCGACGGGTGGCCCGGGTCACACACCCACGATGCGCGGAGCCGGCGGGGGCGGCGGGGCGAG
>NZ_SSDM01000177.1:0-4664 GCF_004794375.1 Microbacterium sp. K35
CCGCAGCCCGAGCGCCGTGCCGTCGGCGTCGAAGAGGGCCGACTTGATGTCGGTGCCGCCCACGTCGAACGCGAGCGCCGGGGCACCGGGGCCGAGCGAGCGCACCGCGGCGAGGGTCTCGCCGGAGGCGTCCTTCTCGACGTCGGGGATCGCGTCCGCTCCGTCGATCGGGGTCATCGTTCGGCTCCGGTGCGTGCGCGGGTCATGCATCCAGGATGACGGATCGCGTGAGGTTGCGCGGCTGATCGGGGTCGAGTCCCCGCGCGAGGGCACGGTCGAGGGCCGTGCGGTGCAGGCGCACGAGGTCGGCGAGGGGGTCGATGGCGCGGTGCTCGAAGCGGGCGCCCGTGGCACGCACCTCGTCGGCGAGCCCGTCGGGGGCGTCGCCGAACTGCCAGGTGACGCGGCCGGGGGCAGCGATCGCGATCGGGCCGTGGCGGTAGTCCATCGACGGGTAGGCCTCGGTCCACGACTGCGACGACTCGCGCAGCTTGAGGGCGGCCTCGTGCGCGAGCCCGATGGTCCAGCCCCGTCCGAGGAACGTGTACTGCTCCGCGTCACGCAGCTCGGCGTCGACCTCGGGCTCGGCGAGCACGGCGGTCGCGTCGGCGATCGCCCCGCTCAGGTCTTCCCCGAGCGAGGCGCGGAAGAGGGCGAGGGCCGTGGTGGCGAAGCGGGTCTGCACGACCGACTGCTCGTCGGCGAACGGCAGCAGCACGGCGTCGTCGACGAGCGAGACCAGCGGGGAGTCGGGGTCGCCGATCACACCCACGGTGCGCACGCGTCCGCGCACGCGCTCGACCAGATCGAGGACCTCGCTCGTGGTGCCGGACCGCGTGAGGGCGACGATGGCGTCGTAGCCGCGGTCGACGAAGGCCTCGGAGGCGGCGAACGCGTCGGTCTCCCCATGTCCCGTGGACTCGCGCAGCGCGGCGTAGGACTGCGCCATGAACCAGGAGGTGCCGCATCCGACGACCGCGACCCTGGCCCCGCGGGCGGGCAGCCGCCCCTGCTCGGCGGTGAGATCGGCGGCGCGCTGCCACATCTCCGGCTGCGAGAGGAGTTCTTCGCGCATGTGCGCGCCGGGCAGGTTTTCGGTCATCGGTCGACCCTTTCAGACGAGTAGTTGCGTATTTGTGATTCTTTCGGGTGCGTTTCGATCATAGTATGTCACCACCATCGAGCAAGATCGGGCGAATGCTTGATTTTGTTTGTTTGCCTGACAAATAATCTGTACGTTCCACCCAAGCTTCGGCTTGACCCGAGAGGTCGCCCTCACCGCGATCGATCACCACGCACCGTCGCGTGAAGAGTGTTCTGCGACTGTGCACCACCCCCGCTCCGTCGGACGGCGGCTCGCCCGCCCACCGACCACGGCACACACAGTGAGGAATGCAATGCCCATGAAGAAGTCACTGCGGTTCGGGGCGGCTGCCGTCGCGGCCGTCGCCACGCTGTCGCTCGCCTCGTGCGGATTCGGCGGTTCGGGCGGCGACAGCGGCGGGGACGCCGACGGCAAGACCACGCTCGACCTGCTCGTCCCCAGCTACTCCGACGCGACGAAGGGGCTGTGGGAAGACGTGATCGACGGGTTCGAGAAGGAGAACCCCGACATCGACGTGAAGCTCGAAGTGCAGTCGTGGGACAACCTCGAGAAGGTCATCTCCACCAAGATCCAGGCGGGCGAGGCTCCCGACATCTACAACGGCGGGCCGTTCGCCGGGTTCGTCGGCGACGAGCTGCTCTACCCGGTCAAGGACGTCGTGTCGGACGAGGTCTACTCCGACTTCCAGGACTCCTTCATCAAGAACGCCGAGATCGACGGCACGGCCTACGCCCTGCCGCTCATCGCCTCCGCGCGCGCCCTCTTCGTCAACAACACCCTGCTGCAGCAGGCGGGTGTCGAGGCGCCCACCAACTGGGACGAGCTGCTCGACGCGGCCACCAAGGTCTCCGCGCTCGGCGGCGGGGTCGCCGGATACGGCATGCCCCTCGGCTCGGAAGAGGCACAGGCCGAGGCGGCCGTGTGGCTGTGGGGCGGCGGCGGCTCGTTCGGTGACGCGTCCGAGATCACGATCGACACCCCCGAGAACCTCGTCGGTGCCGAGCAGATCAAGAAGATGATCGACGCCGGTGCGACCCAGGCCGACCCGGGCTCCACGCAGCGCTCCCCGCTGATGGACATCTTCATCCAGGGCAAGATCGGCATGCAGGTCGGCCTGCCGCCCACGGTCGGGCAGATCGCCGACAGCAACCCCGAGCTGGACTACTCGATCGTCCCGATCCCGACCAAGGACGGCTCGCCGTTCACGCTCGGCGTCATGGACCAGCTGATGGCGTTCCAGAACGACGACGACAAGAAGGACGCGATCACCAAGTTCTTCGACTACTACTACGCCCCCGACGTGTACGTGCCGTGGGTGCAGGCCGAGGGCTTCCTGCCCGTCACCAAGTCCGGCGCCGAGAAGCTGTCCGGCGAGGAGGCGCTCAAGCCGTTCCTCGACGTGCTGCCCGACGCGCAGTTCTACCCGTCGACGAACCCGAAGTGGTCGGCCGCCGACGGTGCGTTCAAGTCGCTGTTCGGTCAGCTCCAGTCGAAGCCGGCACAGGACGTGCTGACCGAGATCCAGGCGCAGGTCGACGCGGGCTGACCCGCAGAACGGAGAGGTTCGGGTATCCCATGAGCCAGACCACAGAATCCTCGAACCTCGCGGGGGCGGCGACCGGCCGCCCCCGCACCCCCGACGCCGGGGCCGCCGGTCGCGGCCGCCCCGGCGGACGGGACCTCCTCCAGGCGCTGCCCTGGATCGCACCGGCACTGGTGCTCATCATCGGCGTGGTGCTGTTCCCCGCCGGCGTCATGTTCTTCAACTCGACGCGCGACATCTCCCTCTCCGGGCTCGACAAGGGCTCGGTCGGCGTCGACAACTTCGTCACCGTGTTCACGTTCGCGGAGTTCTGGCCCATCTTCTTCCGCACGATCGTGTGGGTCGTGTCGGTGGTCGCGCTCACCGTGGTGATCTCGCTCGGGCTCGCGCAGATCCTCAACAAGGCGTTCCCCGGGCGCCAGCTCGTGCGCATGGCCGTCATCGTGCCGTGGGCGGCCTCGGTCGTGATGACGACCATGGTGTTCTACTACAGCCTCGAGCCGTACTTCGGCATCTTCAACAAGTTCCTCTACGACATCGGGCTCTCCGACGACGCGGTCGGCTACGGGTGGACGAAGAACCCCGCGACCGCGTTCACCTGGTCGATCGTGATCGCCGTGTTCGTGTCGCTGCCGTTCACCACGTACACGATCCTCGCCGGGTTGCAGGCCGTGCCCGCCGACGCGATCGAGGCCGCGAAGATGGACGGCGCCGGTCCCGCCCGCACCTACTGGGCGATCGTGCTGCCGCAGCTGCGCAGCGCCCTCGCCGTGGCGATCCTCATCAACATCATCAACGTGTTCAACTCGCTGCCGATCCTCAAGGTGATGACCGGGTCGATCCCCGGCTACGGCGCCGACACGATCATGACCCTGATCTTCAAGTACATCGAGCTGCAGAAGAAGGTCGACGTCGCCAGCGCCCTGTCCGTCGTCGCCTTCCTCATCGTGATCGTGATCGTCGCGGCGTACGTGAAGATCGTCAAGCCCATGAAGGAGGTCTGATCATGACCGTGACCGAGACCGCCCTCGTGACCACCGCCGACTCCCGTGGTCGCCGCACCCCGCCGATCCCCGGCCGTCGGCGCCGCTACACCGCCGACCAGGTGTCGCTGCCGCGCGTGATCCTGCGCACGGCCGCGGGGTTCCTCGTGCTGGCGATCTTCGTGCTGCCGTACCTCGTGATGTTCTTCGGCTCGGTGAAGACCAAGGCGCAGATCCGCTCGGTCGACCCGACCTACCTCCCGACCGAGTGGCACTGGGAGAACTACCTCACGATGTGGTCGACGCCCGAGACGCCGCTGCCGTACAACCTGGTGTCGACGATCGTCATCTCGGTGTTCGCGACGCTGCTCGTGCTGCTGGTGTCGCTCCCGGCCGCGTACTACACGGCGCGGTTCACGTTCCCCGGCCGCATGGTGTTCCTGTTCCTCGTGATCGTCACGCAGATGCTGCAGCCGGCGGTGCTCACGTCGGGTCTGTTCCGGCAGTTCACCACGCTCGGCCTCGGCGACACGTGGGCCGCGATGATCTTCATCAACGCCGCGTTCAACCTGTCGTTCGCGGTGTGGATCATGCACTCCTTCTTCGCGGGCATCCCCAAGGAGGTCGATGAGGCGGCGCAGATCGACGGCGCAGGACGCCTGACGGTGCTCTTCCGCATCAACCTGCCGCTCGTGTGGCCGGGCATCGTCACCGCGATCGTGTTCACCTTCGTGGCCTGCTGGAACGAGTTCGCCGCGTCGCTCGTGATCCTGTCGACCGACAAGAACCAGCCGCTGTCGGTGGCGCTGACGAAGTTCGTGGGTCAGTACGAGACCAGCTGGCAGTACGTGTTCGGCGTCTCGATCGTCGCGATCCTGCCGGTGATCATCCTGTTCATGCTGATCGAGAAGCGCCTGGTCGGCGGCCTCACCGCGGGCAGCGTGAAGTAGCCCGCGCGGGCGGGTTCAGGGGCGGGGGGCCGCGGCGGCGCGCAGCTGCTGCGGACTCCAGCGCACCCCGAGCGCGGCGGTGA
>NZ_SSDM01000015.1:0-1550 GCF_004794375.1 Microbacterium sp. K35
AGGCGGCGGCGATGGGCGGCAGGGCGCGACCGTCACGCGGGCTGACCGGGGCGAGCGGCTCGGCGGTGCCGTCCTCCCACGCGCCGTCGATGAACATGCGGGTGCGCAGGGTGAGCGTCGCCGCGCGGTCCGCCCAGTCGTCTCCAGTAGCCGTGAACACGATCGTCCTCTCCAGGGGTGATGGCCCTGGAGAGGATACTCGCCCTATTTCGCCACTAGGTCAAGCTATAGCGAACGATCTCGCCATTTCTTTACACTCCCGTAACAGAATCGGCCTATAGCCGGATGGCTCCCGTCGGCATGTCCTGCGCCAGCGCCTCGGGCGCCTCGTCGACGATCAGCGAGCCGCGAAGCACCGGGGTGATCACGACGAGCGACTCCACGACCTCGAGCCCGTCGTGCCCCGCGACCGCCGGTCCCGTGAGGAAGTCGTAGAACGCGTCGGCATCGGTCACCAGCACGTTCATGAGCAGCTGCGAGGTGCCCGTCGTCGCCACGATGAACTTCACCTCCGGAGCCGCGGCCAGAGCCGTGCCCACCTTCTCCAGCCGGTCCATCGGCACGCGCAGCCACACGAGCGCCTCCAGGCCCAGCCCGAACAGGCTCGGCACGATCTCGGTGCGCGGATGCATCAGGCCGCGCCGGTTCAGCGACTCCATGCGGCGCCGGGTCGTGGTCACGTTGAGGCCCAGGGCGCGGGCGAGCTGCGCCACCGGCATCCGCCCGTCCTTCAGCAGCAGCCGGATCAGCGCCTCCTCGTCGGCGCTCAGCGCATCGGCCGGATCGACCTCCGAGCCCGACGACTCGTCGAGCATGTGCACCTGCTCGTCGGTCAGCACGCCCACCCGCCAGTCGTGCCCCGAGCGGAAGAACTTCAGCACCGTGGTGACGTTGATCGACGCGATGCCGTCGACCTCCGGGAAATCGGTGAACAGCAGCTCGCGGATCGACGCGTCGTCGTGGGGGAGCAGCATGCCCGCGATGTCGCTGCTGCCCTCCAGGACCGACACCGAGGAGGCGTCGGTGCGCCGCGCGAGCGTGCGGGCGACGTGCCACAGCGCGTGCGGCTCGGTCGTGATGCGGAACAGCACGGCCCGGGCGTGCAGCACCCTCGCCGGGTCGACGTAGGTGGAGACCCGTACGAGGCCGCGATCGAGCAGACGCTGTCCACGGCGGGCGACCGTGCGCTCCGGCAGGTCGATGGCGCGCGCGATCTCACCCCACGACGCCCGCCCGTTCACCTGTAGGGCCGCGGCCACGATCCGGTCGGTCTCGTCGGCCATCACATCGTTCGCGGGCACGGGTTCTCCTTCGCGGGTTCGGGCACGTGAAGGTTATCCCAGGACCACGAAGCGCGAAGGCGCCGCCGGAGCCGAAGCCCCGGCGGCGCCCTCGGTCACGCGGGCGGCTACTCCGCCTCGGCGGACTCCACCGTCGAGGCCTCCGTCGCCAGCGCACGACGGCGGCGCAGCGCGAACAGGCCGAGGCCCGCGGCGAGCAGCACGACCGCGGCGACGATGTACGGCACGCTGTCGGCACCGGTCGTCGCG
>NZ_SSDM01000178.1:0-12610 GCF_004794375.1 Microbacterium sp. K35
CGAGCAGCGGCAGGGTGCGGCTGCCCGCGGGCGTCAGGCCGAGGGTGCGCGCGAGTTCGAGTGCGAGCGCCGCGTGCCCGGCCGCGTTCGGGTGGAACGGGTCGCCCATCAGGCCCCACGGCACCCCGCCGTTCCCCAGCTCGGCGTAGCGGGCGTACTGGTCGACCAGGAGCACGTCCTCCTCCGCGGCGACGCGCCGCACGGCCTCGGCGAACTCGGCGATCCGCGACCGCTCCGGGGCGTTGAGGCCGTCCACCGCGGGCGGCGTCTGCACCACCACGACCGCGTCGAGGTCGCGCGCACGCCGCACGAACTCCCGCAGCGACTCCGCATACTCGGCGGCCGAGAGCACGGGGCGCTCGCCGCCGGTCGACACATCGTTCGTGCCGATCATGAGGGTCACCACGTCGGGGTTCCAGGAGGCGACGCGGCGGTCCCAGTCGTCGAGGATGTCGGCGATGCGGTTGCCGCTGATCGCCGAGTTGATCACGATGTCGCGCACGCGGGCGAGCTCGCCGCGGATGAGCTCGTGCAGGTGCTCGGGGTAGCTGCGTCCGCCCTGCGTGTGCACCAGCCCGTGGGTGATCGAGTCGCCCGTGATCAGCCAGTTCAGCGGCGCCGGATCGGCCAGGGCGGCGGTGAGGCGCTGGAGGTCGGCGGTGGCGGAAGCGGGGGCGGGGGATTCGGCGTTCGGCACGGCTCCGAGCCTATCGGCCGACCACGGCGACCCCGGATGCGGGAGACTGGACGGATGACCTCGTCTGCGCTCGACCGTCTCCTCGCCCGCATCGCCGACTCCGGTCTGCTCGACGACCCCGTCGCGGAGAACGGCCTGGTGTACGGCCGCGCCGGGATCGACGCGGCGGGCGCCACGGTCTCGGTGAACGTCGATCCGGAGCTCGACGAGCACGACGAGGTCGACGATGACGCGCTGGTCGCCACGCTGGAGCGCGTGCTGTCGGTGAACGAGTCGCGGTGGCGGGCGATCGTCGACGAGGTCGCGTCGGACATCGACGACGCGGTGGACGACGAGCCCGTGGTCGAGCAGATCGATCTGCGCGACGACCTGGAGGCCACGTCGGTCGTGGTGTTCGCCGATGCCGTGCTGCTCGCGTTCGTCGCTCCGAAGCAGTTCCCGGAGTCGCGCATCCTGGTGCAGCTCGACGAGGAGTTGGAGGTCGACGGCGTCGAGGTGCGTGCGCTCGACGGCTCCGAGACGATGGAGTTCGACACCCTCGACGACCTCCTCGACGAGATCAGCCGCTCCGACGAGGACTGAGCGCCCTCGTCATCCCGCGTCGAGCACCTCACGGAGCGTGGCGGCGAACGCCTCGGGCTGGCCCGCATAGCCGGACTCCCCGCCCAGGAAGCCGCCGTGGTGGCTGGGGAAGACGGTCGCCTGCTGGCCCAGCCGTTCGGCCAGCGCGAGCGCGGTCCGTCCGGTGTACCCCGTCAGCGACTCCTCGCCCACCGCCACCACGATCCGCGTCGGTGCCGCCTGTAGCGCCGCGATGTCGGGCGTGTAGTCGACGACCGCCCACGACCGCTCCGACAGCAGCGGATCGTCGCGGGATCCGTCGTCGTCGGCGGGCATCCCGAAGGCGGCGGGGTCGGGCAGCGGCTGCGCGAGGAACTCCTCGGTGAACTCGCCCTCCCACGAGGTCATCGCCAGGAAGCCCGCCATGCCGGCGCCCCAGCCGCGGTCCTGATACGCGCGGGTGTAGGCGGCCCTGGCGCGGCGGGCGGCCTCGGCGTCGGGCAGCACCGCATCGATCGGCGGCTCGTGCGCGACCAGGGTGGCCACGTCGTGCGGGTGGGCGGCGACCAGGGCGAGCGCCGTCACCGCGCCGCCGCTGCTCGCGAACAGGTCGACCGGTCCGGCGCCGAGCGCCTCGATCAGCGCGTGCACGTCTTCCGCCTGCGTCTCCGGCTCGTTGGTGACGCCCCCGTCGTGCCGCACGCTGCGCCCCAGGCCGCGCGGGTCGTACGTGATGACGGTGCGGTCGGGGAAGAGCGCCACCTGGGCCTGGAACCCGCTGGCGTCCATCGGCTGACCGATCATGACCAGCGGACGGCGCCCGTCGGCCGTGGGCAACGGGCCGTGCACGTCGTACACGAGATCCACGTCGGGCAGTTTCAGGATGTGCTGCGTCATGTCGATCTCCTTCGCGCGTCCCCGTGGATCGTACGTGCCGTCACGGACGTTCCACCAGGGGCGGTCACAGCCACTTCTTGTACTTGAACACCCCGTAGAGGCCCACCGCGAACGCCGCCATCGCTCCGATCGCCATCGGGTACCCGAACGCCCAGTGCAGCTCGGGCATCACGTCGAAGTTCATGCCGTACACCGTGCCCACGAGCGTGGGGGCGAAGATGATCGCCGCCCAGGAGGAGATCTTCTTGATTTCGTCGTTCTGCGCCAGGCCCGCCTCGGTCTGCCGCCGCGCGACCAGCGCCGAGTGCACCGTGAGGGCGTTCTCCAGGATCGCGCGGAACGAGTCCACCCGCTCGTTGACGCGGATCGTGTGGTCGAGCACGTCGCGCAGCGACCGCTGCAGCTCCTCGTCGATGCGGTACTTCTCCGACCCGCGGCGGAGCCACTCCAGCATCCCGCTGAGGGGGTGCACGGCGCGCTGGAAGTTGATCACCTCGCGGGACAGCTCGTAGATGCGGCGGGACAGTGCGCTGTCGTCCGCGCCGTCGCCGAACAGCTGGTCCTCGATCTCGTCGATGTCGTTGAGCAGACCGGCGACGATCGGCTCGTAGCCGTCGACCACCTCGTCGAGGATCGCGTACAGCACGGCCTCCGGTCCCATCGCCAGCAGCTCCGGGTTCGCCTCCATGCGGGAGCGCACGGCGGCGAGGTTGGGCGACTCGGCGTGCCGGATGGTCACCACGAAGTCGGGCCCGACGAACAGGTGCAGCTCGCCGAACTCGATCGACTCCTCCTTGTCGCGGTAGCGGGCCGGGCGCAGCACCGCGAACAGGGTGTCGCCGTAGCGCTCCACCTTCGAGCGCTGATGCCCGGAGAGCGCGTCCTCCACGGCGAGGGGATGCAGGTCGAACTCGCGGGCGACGGACTCGACCTCCGCCGGGCTGGGGCGGTAGAGGCCGATCCAGGCGATGCCGCCCGCCGCGTCGAGCATGCGGTAGGTCTCGTCCAGGTTCCTCGGGGTCTCCACGCGACGTCCGTGGACGTACACGCCGTTGTCGATGAGCGCCATGATGCGGCTCCGTTCTCGCGAGCGCACGGCAGCGGAGGCTCCGTGCGCGGATTCGTCAGGGGGCGGGAGACGCCGCCGACGGCTGCGGAACAGGACGTGCGGACGCGGACCGGGAGGTCAACGCGAGAACGCAGGGAGTCGCGACGCAGCGAGGGCGGCGTCGTTACTATCGTCGGACATCGCCATCACCGCCTTCCGGACTCTCGGGGGTCACACGACCCGACGTGCCAGCATACTCCCGGAACCTGGACGGGGGCGCGGCAGTGGTTCGATCGTCCGGACAGACGCATCCATGCCATGACGCAGAACTCCTCCGCGGCCGACGACCTCACCGTCTTCGCGCCCTGACGCGGCCCCAGGTCCCGGCGGCCCGCGACCGGGATCGATCGCAGGCCGACTACGGGAGGATCGCGTCGATGTAGCCGCCGTCGACCCGCACCGCGGCCCCGGTCGTGGCCGACGCGAGCGGCGACGCGAGGTACGCGACCATGTGTGCGATCTCCTCGGGCTCGATCAGCCGCTGCAGCAGCGACTGCGGGCGGTGCAGGCGCATGAACTCGCGCTGCGCCTCGTCCCACGGCAGGTCCGGGTCGACGAGGGAGTACACGAAGTCCTCCACGCCGCCCGTGTGGGTGGGCCCCGCGAGCACCGAGTTCACCGTGACGCCGGTGCCCGCCGCCTCCTTCGCGAAGCCGCGCGACACCGCCAGCAGCGCCGTCTTCGACATGCCGTAGTGGATCATCTCCGCGGGGATCACGACGGCGGAGTCGCTGGCGATGTCGAGCACCCGCCCCCAGCCGCGCTGCATCATGCCCGGCAGCGTCGCCCGGATGAGTCGCACGGCGGCGAGCACGTTCACCTCGAAGTAGCGGCGCCATTCGTCGTCGGAGATGTCGAGTGCCGGGGTCGCGCCGAAGATCCCGAGGTTGTTCACCAGCACGTCCACGTCGCCCGTGGCGTCGAGCACCGCCGCGGCGCCGTCGTCGGTGGTGACATCGCCCGGCGCGGGCACCAGGCTCCGCTCGGGATTCTCCTCCCGCAGCTCGGCGACCACCGCCGCGACCGTGTCGGCGCTGCGGCCGTTGACCGCCACGCGGGCTCCGGCGTCGGCGAGGGCCGTGGCGATGGCGCGGCCGATGCCCTGGGTGGAGCCCGTGACGAGGGCGGTCTTTCCGGTCAGGTCGATGCGCATGCTGCTCCTCCGTGTCGGTGCTGTCTGCTGCAACACCACCGCGCCTCCATCCATGCCCGCGCACCTCCTCCCGCGGGCGTGAGCCGTGTGCCGGGATCGAAAAGGTGCCGGGGGCGGGCTCCGCGGGGACGGTTTCGATCCCGCGTCGAGCGGGTGTGTCCGCCGCGGTGGTGCCAGGGTCGAAAAGGTGCGTGTGCGGTGCCCTGAAGGCGCGATTCTGACCCCGCATCGAGCGGGTGGGGGACCGGCTAGAGGTGCACGACCTCGCCGTCGCGGGCGGCGGAGGCCTGCGCGGCCTTCACGATCTCGACCGTGCGGATGCCCACCCCGGCGTCGGGCTGCGGCTGACGGCCGTCGCGCACGGCACGCACGAACTCCTCCAGCAGCAGCGCGTCGAGGTCGGCGCCGACCGGGCTCCAGGTCTCACCGTGCGCGTCGTGCCCGGCGACGCCCTTCGCGAACGGGCTCACGGTGACGGTGCCGCGCTCGGCGACGACCTGCAGCGTGAGGCCGCCCCACGTGGCCGAGCTCATCGGCCAGCTCCAGGAGCAGTCGATCGTGGCGGCCACGCCGCCCGGGTACTGGATCGTGACGAGCCCGCCCGTCTCCACCGACAGCTCGCGCTGCGCGTGCAGCACCCGGTTCGACACGGCGCGCACGGACGCCGCTCGCTCGCCGAGCAGCTCGTCGAGCAGGTCGGCGCAGTGGACGACGTGGTCGACGAGCGCGCCGCCGCCCGCGAGCTCGGGGTCGGTGAACCAGGCCCTGTCCTGCGGGAGCTTGCCGTTGTTGATGCCGGTCACGCCGAGGATGCGCCCGAGTCGTCCGCTGCGCAGTTCGGCGATCGCGTCGCGCACCGCGGGGGAGAACCGCACGGGATAGGCGACCATGAGCAGCACACCCGCGGTCTCGCACGCGTCGCGCATGGCGATCGCATCCTCGACCGTGGTGGCCAGCGGCTTCTCGCACAGCACGTGCACGCCCGCCGCCGCAGCACGCTCGACGAGGGCGCGGTGCCGGGAGTTCTCGGCCGCGATCACGACGGCGTCCGGCTTCCACGCGAAGGCCTCGTCGTACGTGTCGACGTAGGCCACGCCCAGCTCGGCGGCGAGCTCGGCGCCGCGGGGAGCGTCGTCGGGCGCGGCCGCGCCGTCGGGGTCGGTCGCGATGAGCTCGACGCCGGGCATCTCCTTCAGCGCGTGCACATAGCTGAGGGCGTGCGTGTGCGCGAACGACAGGACGGCGATGCGCAGCGGGGCGGGGGCGGTCATCGGGTGGCCTCCTCGGTGGCGGGCGCGGCGGGATCGGGAGCGGTGGAGTCGGCCGCGGCGGCCTCCCCGGGGAGGGCGACCGCGGAGCCCGAGGCGATGGAGGCGTAGGCGGCCTCGGCGACCGCGACCGCGGCGATCCCGTCGGCGGGGGCGACGCGCGCCGCACGGCCCTCGCGGATCGCGGCCACGAAGTCGGCGATCTCGGCGTAGTACGGGCTCTCCTCGGGCGACATCGGCGGCAGGTAGTCGGCGTCGCCCTCGGGCACCACGGCGTCGGTGCGGAGGGTGTGGTCCTCGGCGCTGTCGTACCGCAGACGGCCCGCCGATCCCGCGACCTCGACGCTCGTGCGGAACGGCATGCCGGGCTGCGCCCAGCTCGCGTGCAGGTGACTGAGCACCCCGTTGCGGTGGGTGAGCACGACGTGCGCGGTCACGGGCGCGGGCACGCGGTCGTCCACCGTCGGCGGGTTCTGCACGGCGTAGACGCTGGCGACCGGTCCGGCGAACCACAGCGCCTGGTCGATGTCGTGGATCATGAGGTCGCGGATCACGCCGCCGCCCGCCCGCTCGGAGAAGAACCACCCGGTCTGCGGCGCGGAGCCCGCACGGCTGAACCGCTGCACCGCGAGCTCGCCCACGTGCCCGGCCTCGATGCCCGCCTTGATCTGCGCGTACTCGCCCATGTACCGCACGACGTGCGCGGGGAACAGCCGGACACCGGCGCGAGCGGCGGCCGCGGTCACCTCTGCGGCGGCCTCGGCGGTCGCGGCGAGCGGCTTCTCGCAGATCACGTCGCGACCGCGGGCGATGGCGCGCAGCGCGAAGTCGGCGTGCGTGCTGCTGGGCGTGACGATGTCGACCAGGTCGACCAGCTCGATCAGCGCGTCGACGTCGGCGACCAGCTCGAAGCCGTACTCCGCGGCGATCTCCTCGGCACCGTCGAGCGAGGTCACGTAACCCCGCACGCCCAGCGCCCGCCACGCGTCGGCGTGCACGCGGGAGATGCCGCCCGCGCCGATGAGTCCGACTGTCAACGTGCTCACTGCTTCTCCTCGGTGTCGTCGCCGGTGACCGGCTCGTGCGGCAGGGGGGTGATGGGCGGGGCGGGCATGTCGTCGATGCCGGAGATCTCGGCGGGGTGCCGCTGGAACGCGTGCACGACCGCACCGTGCGCGGCGGCTTCCGCGCCCAGTCGCGCCTCGGCGACCGGCACCTGGAACGGCAGCCCGAGGTGCCCGGGGAGTGCGGCCCGCAGCGGGTCGAGCAGTTGCTCGTGCGCCGCCGAGAGTCCGCCGCCGATGACGACCATGGCGGGATCGACCGTGAGGATCAGCGTGGCGATGCCGTGCGCGAGCTCGTCGATGAACGCGTCGAGCTCCTCGCGTGCCCCGGGGTCGCCCTCCCGCGCGAGGGCGAACACCTCTGCGGCGGTGGGGGCCGTGCGCCAGGGGATCTGCCCGGTCTCGCTGTTGAGTCCGCGGAAGGCCAGGCGTCCGATGTCGCCCGCCGCGTTGTGGATGCCGCGGCGGGGGCGTCCGCCGAGGATGAGGCCCATCGCGATGCGGTTGCCGACCGACAGGTAGATCACGTCGTCGACGAGCTGCGCGACCCCGAGGTGGTGTTCCGCGACCGCGGCGAGACGCACGCCGTTGTCGACGGCGACCGGGCACCCGAACGCGTGCCGCAGCTGCGATCCGATGTCGATGCCCGACCACTCGGGGATGACGACCGAGGTGGTCACGCGGCCGGCGTCGTCGACGAGCCCGGGGAGGGAGACGCCGACGGCGCGCACCTGCGACGCGGGGATGCCGGTGTCGGCGAGGGTTCCGCGGATGTGGGAGATGACGGCGGCGAGCTTGGCGGCCCCGTCGGTCTGCGCCGAGACGCCGGGGTAGGTGCGCTGGGCGATGACCGCTCCGGCGAGGTCGGACAGCACGACCCGCACGCTCGCGACGCCGATGTCGACGCCCACGACGGTGCCGGCGGCGGCGTGGAACGCGTACCGGCGGGCGGGTCGTCCGGCCCCTCCGCCGTTCTGCGCGGGCGCGTCGACCAGCAGCCCGGAGTCGCTGAGCACGGTCACGGCGTTCTCGACCGAGGTGCGGGAGACCTCCAGCGAGCGGGACAGATCGCTCACGGTCGCCGGTCCCGTGTCGCGCAGCTGGAGGGCGCAGCGCGCCACGATCGACAGCGGACTCGTCACGCCCATGTGCGGTGCCTCCTTCGTCCCCGTCGTTGGTGCGATCAAATTAGCACACCCGGTTCTCACATCGTGTTTTGTCGTTGACGATCGAGAAACACGCTGGAAACAAGCGTCTGAGAACTTGTACTTGACGAATTATCCCAGCCCAATGTCATAATGAACCGTACTCAGCACGGTTTACGCAAAGGAGCACCATGCGCGTCAGCAAGATCACCGGCGTCGTCGCGGGAGTCGCGGCCGCCACCCTGTTGGCCGGATGTTCGGCCGGCGGAGGCACCACCGCAGAGGGCGAGCAGGACATCACGGTCTGGCTCTACCCGGTCATCGCCGACGAGGCGGTGCACAAGGACTTCTGGGACTCGACCATCGAGGCGTTCGAGAAGGAGAACGAGAACGTCAACGTCTCCTACGAGATCTTCCCGTGGGCCAACCGCGACGAGGCCCTCCAGACCGCGATCGCGGCCGGCAAGGGTCCCGACGTCGTCTACCTCATCCCCGACCAGCTCGCCGCCTACCAGAAGTCGATCGCGCCGCTGAACGACCTGCTCAGCACCGAGCGTCAGGACGACCTGCTGCCCAACGTCAAGGAGTCCGTCACGATCGGCGGCGACATCCTCGGCGCCCCCATCCTCACCAGCGCCCAGCCGCTCATCTGCAACGCCGCCGCGTTCGAGGCCGCCGGCGTGACCGAGTACCCCGAGACCTGGGACGACGTCGCCGAGATGGCACCCGCGTTCGTGGAGAAGGGCATGTACGCCCTGAACTACCCGGCCTCCGCCGAGAACACCCTCAACCTCACCTACTACCCGCTGCTGTGGCAGGCGGGCGGCGAGGTCTACACCGAGGACGGCGAGGTCGGCTTCGACAGCAAGGCCGGCGAGAAGGCGCTCACCTTCCTCACCGACCTGGCCGAGGAGGGCGCGCTCGACCCCGAGGCGCTCACCACCAACGTGCCGCTCGAGCAGACCGCGATCGCGCAGGGCAAGGTCGCCTGCACCTGGAACAACGCGGTCACCGAGGTCGCGCCGTTCTGGGGCGAGGAGAACGTGAAGGTGCTCGCGCCGCTCAGCGACAAGGAGTCCGTCGCGTACGGCACCGTCGGTTCGCTCTCGGTGCTCAAGGGCTCGAAGGCGAAGGACGCCGCCGCCGCGTTCGCCGAGTACGCCACCGGCGCCGACGTGGTCGAGCCGTACCTGACCGCCGCCGGCTACTTCTCCGCGCTCAGCACGACCGAGCCGCTGTACGCCGACGACCCGCTGCTCGGCGAGGTCGAGAAGTACGTGCCCGACACCACCGTCGGTCAGCTCGACGCCAGCTCCCGCGCCCTGATGGGTGTGCTGTCGCCCGAGATCCAGGCCGCCCTGCTCGGCCAGAAGTCGCCCGCCGACGCCCTGAAGGACGCCGCGGCCGCCGCAGCCCCGCTGCTGCAGAAGTGAGGCGACGGGGGCGTGCGGACACCCGCCGCACGCCCCCTCCTCTCCGCCCCCGACGTGAGGAAACGACAATGACGACGGCCACCACGGCACCCAAGCCCGCAGGGCGCGTCGCCCGGGTGCTCGCCCGGCGGGAAGCGCGCATCGCGTTCCTGTTCGTGCTCCCCGCCTTCCTGCTGTTCATCGCCTTCCGCTTCGGCCCGAGCATCGCGGGCGTGGCGCTGAGCTTCTTCGACTACGACATCTCCGGCGAGATCGCGTGGCGCGGACTCGACCACTTCCAGCGCCTGGTCGCCGATCCGCTGTTCTGGCGGGCGCTCGGGACCACCGTCATCTACACGGTGCTGGCGGTGCCGATCGCGCTCGTGCTGTCGACCGTGATGGCCCTCGGCGTGCGACGGGCCTTCCGCGGCGCCCGCTTCTTCCGGTCGATCTTCTTCCTGCCCGTCATCACCTCGCTGGTGCTCGCCGGCTCGATCTTCGTGTGGATCTTCTCGGCGAACGGCCCCTGGTCGGCCCTGATGGCCCCGCTCGGGCTGGGCGGCTCGTGGCTCGGCAGCACCGTGCTCGTGATCCCCGCGATCGTCGTGGTGGGCGTGTGGTCGCGGTTCGGCTACGGGATGATGATCCTCATCGCGGCGCTGCAGGACGTGCCGCGTGAGCTGGAGGAGGCCGCGCTGGTCGACGGCGCGAACGCCTGGCAGCGGTTCCGGTGGATCATCCTCCCGCACCTGCGCCCCACGTTCTTCTTCCTCGCGGTCATCGAGACCACCGCGGCCTTCCAGGTGTTCGACGTGATCTACGTGATGACCCAGGGTGGTCCGGCGAACGCCAGCTACTCGCTTGTCTACCTGCTGTACGACCAGGGCTTCCGCTACTTCGACTACGGCTACGCGGCCGCCGTCGGCGTCGCCCTGTTCGTCATGACCCTCGTGGTCGCCCTCATCCAGCGCCTCGTGATCGGAAAGCAGAAATGACC
This sequence comes from Microbacterium sp. K35, assembly GCF_004794375.1. NCBI lineage: Bacteria > Bacillati > Actinomycetota > Actinomycetes > Micrococcales > Microbacteriaceae > Microbacterium > Microbacterium sp. K35. The sequence continues at coordinate 10,303 of NZ_SSDM01000178.1, forward strand.
GCTCTCCTGCAGCCCCCGACGCAGACCGCCGCGCCGACCCCGCAGCCCGCGCCCCGCAAGCGCCGCTCGTTCCGCGCGCTGGAGCCCACCGGCTGGGGCGTGGTCGTGCGGTGGATCTGGCTGAGCCTCGCGGGCATCCTCAGCTTCTTCCCGTTCTATGCGATGGTCGTGCTGAGCCTGAAGCCCGGCATGGTCGTCGAGCTCCCCGGCTCGCTGCTGCCCTGGACGGACATCTCGTTCGACTCCTACGCGCAGGTGCTCGGCGGTCAGAACATCCTCGGCTGGCTGTTCAACACGCTCGTCTACTCGCTCGTGTCGGTCGTGGCCGTGCTGTTCCTCTCCGCGCTCGCCGGATACGCCTTCGCCAAGAAGCGCTTCCGCGGCAAGGAGGTCATGTTCTGGTCGTTCCTGGCGATGGTCATGGTGCCGTTCCACGTGACGCTGATCCCGACGTTCATCCTGATGGCGAACCTCGGCGGCATCGACACCTACTGGGGCCTGATCCTGCCGACGCTCGCGAACGCGCAGGCCGTGTTCCTGATGCGGCAGTTCATCCAGGGGCTGCCCGACGAGCTGTTCGAGGCGGCACGGATCGACGGTGCGGGGGAGTTCCGCATCTTCCTGCGGATCGTGCTGCCGCTGTGCAAGCCGATCCTCGCCACCCTCGGCATCTTCGTGTTCCTGTGGCACTGGAACGACTTCCTGTGGCCGCTCATCATCGCCAAGTCGAACTCGATGTTCACCCTCACCGTGGGCATCTCGTCGCTGCAGCAGCAGAACGTGCCGCTCAGCACCATGCTCGCCGGCTCCGTCGTGGCGCTGCTGCCCATCTTCCTCGCGTACCTGATCGCCCAGCGGTACGTGCAGGAGGGCGTGACCGGCACCGGGATCAAGGGCTGAGAAGAAGGGAAAGCACCACATGACTCAGCACAGCTTCGCCTCCGAGGCCGAGCTCGAAGAGGCACTGGCCACGCCGAGCGACGCGCTCGTGGCCGACCTGGCACGCGGATCGGGCGACCTCGTGATCCTCGGCGCCGGCGGCAAGATGGGCCCGACGCTCGCGATGCTCGCGCGCCGCGGGATGGACGCGGCCGGCCGGAAGGACGACGCCGTGTACGCGGTCTCGCGCTTCGGCGACGCCGCGATCCGCGAGCGCCTGGAGGCCGCGGGCGTGACCGTCGTGCCGTTCGACCTGATCGAGAACGACGACTTCTCCGTCCTTCCCGACGCCCCCCACGTGGTGTTCATGGTCGGCGCGAAGTTCGGTGCGGCGACCAACGCGTCGTGGGCGTGGGAGGTCAACGCCGCCCTGCCCGACCGGGTGGCCCGCCGCTACCGCGACAGCGCGATCGCCGTGCTGTCCACCGGCAACGTGTACCCGTTCGTGCCCGCGTCGTCGGGCGGCGCGTCGGAGGACGTGACCCCGGCGCCGATCGGCGAGTACGCCCAGTCGTGCCTCGGACGGGAGCGGGTGTTCGAGTTCGGTGCGCAGGAGCGCGGCACGAAGGTCGCCATCATCCGCCTGAACTACGCGGTCGACCTGCGCTACGGGGTGCTGGCCGACATCGGCACGGCCGTGCACGCGGGCGAGCCCGTGTCGGTCGCCACCGCCAACGTCAACGTGATCTGGCAGGGCTACGCGAACGAGGTGGTGCTGCGCAGCCTCGTGCACGCGTCGACCGACCCGTTTGTCATCAACCTCACCGGACCGGAGCTGCTGAGCGTGGAGTCGGTCGCCCGCGGTTTCGGCAGCCTGTTCGACCGCGAGGTCACGATCGTCGAGGAGCCGCAGCCGACCGCGCTGCTCAGCGACGCCCGCCGCTGCATGGCCCTGTTCGGCTACCCGTCCGTGTCGGCCGAGGAGCTGATCCGCATGCAGGCCTCCTGGATCGACGCGGGCCTGCCGATGATCGCCAAGCCCACCAAGTGGGCCGTGCGGGACGGGAAGTTCTGATGCCGTCGTCGTCCGCCGACACCGCGACCGTGCCGGTGCTGCGACCCGAGGCCGCGGCCACGCTCGCGCGCGGTGCCGTGATCCCCGCGCACCCGCTCGCGCTGACGGCCGACCGCACGCTCGACGAACGCCGCCAGCGCGCCCTGACGCGCTACTACCTCGACGCGGGCGCCGGTGGTGTCGCGGTGGGGGTGCACACGACCCAGTTCGAGATCCGCGACCCGGAGCACGCCCTGTTCGAGCCCGTGCTCGCGCTCGCCGCGGAGGAGCTCGACGCCCGCGCGGGTGCCGAGGTCGTGCGCATCGCCGGTGTGGCGGGTGGCACGGCGCAGGCGGTGGCCGAGGCCGAGCTCG
>NZ_SSDM01000179.1:0-3537 GCF_004794375.1 Microbacterium sp. K35
AGCGGTCCGCGGCGCCCCTCCGGCGAGGATCCGCGCCTCGGCACGCTCCGCCCGCCTCCGGCCGCCGTACGGGCCCCGTGCGAACGGAAGGGTCGCGAGCGCCAGCGGCACCGGCACCCCGATCCGCTCCCCCAGCTCGGCGAACGCCCTGACCTCGCGGTGGGAGTGCACGATCAGCAGGTCGGTGTGACGCCGGTACTCCAGGGCCCCGCGCTGCGCCGGGATCGCCATACCGGGCAGCCCCGACACGACGACGGGCCGGTGCGCGAGCGAGTCGATCACGCCTCCGAGCAGCCGCACGAACGGCCCGCGACCGGCGAGCAGCACCGCGTCGGGCCGCTGCCGGTCCAGCGACGCCGCCACCTGCGCGAGGTCGAGCCGGGTGACATCTGTCGCCGCGACCCCGGTGCCCTCCCGCGCCGCGCGCTCCTGCTCCGCGCTCACCGTGAGGGGCGTGCGCACCAGCAGCAGCTGCGGGCGCAGACCGGGCACCGCGCCGAGCAGCGAGGCAGACCACTTCACGAACGAGTCGGCATCGGCGACCGCGACCACGCGCAGCCCGGAGGCGTCGGTCATGCCGGCACGCGACGCAGCTTGGCCATGGGGGCGCGCTCGCTGTCGAACACGCGCTTCACGCCGTCGCCCACCGCCCGCTCGATCACCCGGATGTCGCGCACCAGGTGCTCGAGTCCGGTCGGCTCCAGCGACGCGGCGTGGTCGGAGCCCCACATCGTCCGGTCGAGCGTGATGTGCCGTTCGACCGCGACGGCGCCCATCGCGACCGCGGCGAGCGAGATCTGCAGGCCGCGCTCGTGGCCCGAGTATCCGACGGGGATGCCGGGGTAGCGGTCGCGGAGGGTCGCGATGACCCGCAGGTTCGCCTCCTCCGGCTCCAGCGGATACGTCGAGGTCGCGTGCATCAGCACGACCCGGTCGGTACCGAGGGTGTCGAGGGCGCGGTCGATCTGCTCGATCGTGGACATGCCGGTGGAGAGGATCACGGGCTTGCCCGTCTCGCGCAGCGCGGTCAGCAGCTCGGTGTCGGTCAGGCTCGCGGAGGCGACCTTGTGCGCCACGACGTTCAGTTCCTCCAGGAACGCCACGCTCGGCACATCCCACGGCGACGCGAACCAGTCCAGCCCGAGCAGCGTGGCGTGGTCGCCGATCTCGACGTACTCGTCGCGGCCGAACTCGACCCGGCGCCGGTAGTCGAGATAGCTCATGACACCCCACGGCGTCTCCCGCGGTACATCGCGCATGTGCTCCGGCGTGGAGATCTCGGGGGTGCGCTTCTGGAACTTGACCGCGTCGGCCCCCGCCCGCGCCGCGACGTCGATCAGTCGCTTGGCGATGTCCACGTCGCCGTTGTGGTTGAGGCCGATCTCCGCGATGACGTAGGCCGGACGGCCGCCGCCGATCACACGCGAGCCGATGCTGACAGTCATGGTTCCTCCGGTCGTCGAGCGGGTTGCCGCCGTCCTTCCTGAGTACGCGCCGCGGGTGAACGGCCCTCGACCGGAGGGTTACCGGGGGCGGTCAGCTCGACAACACGCGTTCGACGAGCTCCCTGACCGCACCGTCTCCCCCGCGGCGGTGCAGCACGACCCTGGCCTCGGCCCGCACGAGGGGATGCGCGTCGGCGACGGCGACCGGCCACCCGACGATGCGCATCGCCGGGAGGTCGTTCACGTCGTTGCCGAGGTACGCGATGTCGGCGAGCGGCATGCCCTGCTCCTGCGCCCACCGCCGCAGCGCGTCCTCCTTGTCGTCGATGCCGTGCACCACGGGGACGCGCAGCTTGTCGGCCCTCGCCCGCACGACCGGGTTGACCTCGGTGGAGAGGATCAGCATCGGCACGCCGGCGCGGCGCAGCAGCGCGACGCCCATGCCGTCCTCCCGGCTCACCCGTACCCGCTCCCCTCCGTCGGCGTCGACGATCGCGGTGTCGTCGGTGTGGACGCCGTCGAAGTCGGTGACCACCGCGCGCACCGGGATCCGCGCGGGAGTCTCACGCAGGGCCGCCAGAGCCCGCGCCGCCGCGAGCTGCTCCGCGTCGTCGATCTCGATCGCGCTCCACTCGGGCACCGCGATGATGCGGGTGCGGCCGAAGAAGCGGTGCCGGCTGCGGCGGAACCCGTCCGCCCGGAACACGTAGAACGCCCCGGTCTCGAGGTGATGCGGCTCACGGTCCTGGCGCCGCGGACGGTGGCTCGCGTCGTGGTTGAGCGCCTCCGCCTCCCCCTCGGGCCCGGTGCGCCACAGGAAGCCGTACGTCTCGACGGCCGCGAACGCGCTGTCGGCCGTGCCCTCCCGCACGGCCTCGACGGCGGCGGACAGCTCCACGCTCGGCACGAAGGGCGACGTGGCCTGCACGAACGCGACGACCGCGAACGACTCTCCCCGGCGCTCGAGTTCGTCGAGCGCGTGGAGGATCGCCGCCTCGGACGACGCGGTGTCGCCCGACAGCTCCGCGGGGCGCCGGACGATGCGCGCGCCCGCGGCCTCCGCGACCGCCGCGATCTCGTCGTCGTCGGTGGAGACCACGACCGCGTCGATGCCCGCGGCGGCCGTTGCCGCGTGCACGGCCCTGGCCACGAGCGGCACCCCGCCCACGCGCTCCAGGTTCTTGCGCGGGATCTGCTTCGACCCGCCGCGCGCCGGGATGATCGCCACCGTCCGCGGCGCTCCCTCGTCTGTCTGCTGCATGCTCGTCATCCTCCCCGGATCTCCCGCCACGCGCGACCGGCGCGACGCCGTGCCCCGATCGCCGTCAGCCGCCACTCCTCGATCCGCCCGATGCCGCCCGCGGGGTGCCGCAGGCGCTGTCGCAGGGTCGCGGGCGCGGCGCCGGGCAACCGCAGGTGCGTGAGGCGCTCCGCCGAGAAGTACCGGCGGCGCTCGTCATCGTCGAGGTCGCGCAGGACCTCCTCCGCGCGCTCTCGCAGGTGCTCGGCGACGAGCGGCTGCATGGCATAGCCGACCGCATCGACGAGGCGCTGCAGCTCGGGCGGCTCCGGGCGCGCGGCGTCGGTGCGGGTGAGGGCGTCGACGATCGTGAGCGGGATGCGGTTGCTGTTCTCGAACGGAGCGAGCGTGCCGAGCAGGTCCGCTGTCCCGGCGGCACCGATGTCGCGGCCGAACACCGTGTGCACGGTCGGCAGCGCGGTGGAGAACGCCGCGACCACGGCCCGCGCATCGAGGCGTTCGGCCGCCAGTTCCGCAGGCCCCGTGCCGCGGTGCTCCTCGAACGCCATGCCGAGCGACTGCGCCCTGGCACGGACGGCATCGGCGAGCAGGGGCGGCGCCGCCGGATGGGGCTTGAACACGATGCGCTCCGGCTCCCACGCGGCCGCCCGGTCGACCAGGCTCTGCTGCAGCGCGATCTCCTGCGCCGGTGTCTGCAGCCCGAGCGCCGACAGGTACTGCCCGAGCACCAGCACGGTGGACGGTCCCGGCTCCGGGTCTGCCGGCACCTCCGGCACCTCCGGCGTCGCGGTCTCGCGCAGCGCCGCCGCGAAGGCCGCGGGCGGCACCGGC
>NZ_SSDM01000180.1:0-5580 GCF_004794375.1 Microbacterium sp. K35
CGCCTCGCGCCTGCGCGCCGAGGCCGGAGGCGACGCGACCGGCGTCGACTTCCGGCTCGCCCGCGCCATGCTGCGCTCCGGCGACGCCCAGGAGGCCGCCGAGCTGTTCGGCGACGTGCTGCAGCGCGAGGAGCAGGCCGACGTGGCCCCCGCCTCCCGCGGCATGACCGCCACCCTGCTCGCGCGCGCTCTGGCCGAGTCGGGCGAGTTCGGACAGGCGGTGGGCGTGCACGGCTACGCCGCCGAACTGTTCGGCGAGGGCGCGGAGCACGCCGACCAGGCGATGGCGATGACCGAGCAGGCGAAGATCCTCGCCCGCTTCGAGGAGCACGACGACGCGATCCGCCTCCTGGAGGGCGCGGCCGAGATCGTCCGGGGCGCGCCGGAAGCGGTCGGCGCCCTCAGCGAGGTGCTCCACAGCCTGGGTCAGGCCTACGGCGGACGCGGCGACGAGCGGGCGTTCGCCCTGTTCGACGAGGTCGCCGCCCTCGCGCAGCAGCACGAGGCCGGGTGGCTGCACGCCGACGTGACGGACTCCCGCGCCCGCGCGCTCGCGCAGCTCGGACGGATCGACGAGGCCGTGGCCGCCGCGCTCACCGCCGCGGACGCGTTCGCGGAGCTGGGCGACCCGGGCTCCGCCGGAGGCTCCGAGCTGTTCGCCGCCCGGGTGCTCGCGGGCAACGAGCGTGCCGCCGACGCGGTCGCGGTCTACCGCAGCGCCCTGGAGCACGCCGAAGGCTTCCCGCCGCTGCGTCAGGTCACCGCGCTCGAGCTCGGCGACGTGCTCGAAGGGCTCGGCCGCCACGGCGAGGCGGCCGAGGTGCGGGCGCTGCTGGAGAGCTGAGCCCGCACCCCGCGCGGCCGGAGGCGTCAGAACAGCTGGCGCCAGTTCGCCCGCGCCAGATCGAGGAGCTCGTCGCCGCGGCCCGACATGACCGTGCGGATCGCGTACAGCGCGAACCCCTTCACCTGCGCCGCCTCGATCGCGGGCGGCATCGAGAGCTCCTGACGCTCGGTGACCACGTCGAGCAGGGCGGGACCGTCGTGCGCCAGCACCTCGCGGACGGCGTCCGGCAGCTCGTCGCTGCGCTCCACCCGGCGGGCGAAGATCCCCATGGCTTCGGCGATGGCGGCGAAGCTCGGGTTGTCCAGTCCGGTGCCGTACGTGACGAACCCGGCGGCCTTCATCTCCAGCTCCACGAAGTTCAGCGAGGAGTTGTTCACCACGATGGTCTTCACGGGCAGACGGTTCTGCGTGAGCGTGAGCAGCTCGCCCAGCATCATCGACAGCCCGCCGTCGCCCGCGAGGGCCACGACCTGGCGCTGCGGGTGGGCGACCTGCGCGCCGATGCCGTGCAGCAGCGCGTTCGCCATCGAGCCGTGCGTGAACGAGCCGATCAGTCGACGGTGCTCGGTCATCGTCAGGTAACGCGCCGCCCACACCGTCGGCGACCCCACGTCGGCCGTGAAGATCGCGTCGTCCGCGGCGTGCTCGTCGAGCAGCCGCGCGAGGTACTGCGGGTGGATCGGGCGGTCGCCCTTCGCCGGGACCGCGAGCTCGTCGAGCTTCTTGCGCGTCTTGCGGTAGTGCGCCGTCGCGTCGTCGAGGTGCGTGCGGTCGTCCTTGCGGGCGAGGCGCGGCAGCAGGGCCTCTGCGGTGGCGCCGACGTCGCCCACGAGTCCGAGGTCGAGCGGGTGGCGCTTGCCGAGCTGCGAGCCGCGGATGTCCACCTGGATCGTGGTCGCGTGGTCGGGGTAGAACTGCTCGTACGGGAAGTCGCTGCCGAGCACGAGCAGCGTGTCGGCGGCCTCCATCGCCCGGTAGCCGGACGCGAACCCGAGCAGACCGGTCATGCCGACGTCGAACGGGTTGTCGTACTCGATGAACTCCTTGCCGCGCAGCGCGTGCACGATCGGCGCGCCCAGACGGTCGGCCAGCGCGATCACCTCGTCGTGCGCGCCCTCGACGCCGGCGCCGGCGAGGATCGTGACGCGCTTCGCGGCGTTCAGCAGCGTGGCCGCCTGCTCCAGCTCCGCCCCGCTCGGTGCCACCACCGGCCGGGCGCGGCGGACCACGACCGCGCGGTCATCCTCGATCTCCGCCAGCGCCACATCGCCAGGGATCACCAGCACCGCGACACCGCGCTGCTCGATCGCCGCCCGCATCGCGATCTCCATCAGCCGCGGCATCTGCTTCGGGTCCGCCACGTACTCGACGTACACGCTGCACTCGCGGAACAGCTCCTGCGGGTGCGTCTCCTGGAAGTAGCCGGTGCCGATCTCGGTCGTCGGGATGTGCGCCGCGATCGCCAGGACGGGCACGCGGGAACGCTGGGCGTCGTACAGCCCGTTGATGAGGTGCAGGTTGCCCGGCCCGCACGAGCCGGCGACGACGGCGAGCTCACCCGTGGTGCCCGCGTCCGCGGCGGCCGCGAACGCCGCGGACTCCTCGTGGCGCACGTGCACCCAGCGGATGCGGCCGTCCTTGCGCAGCGCGTCCGTGAATCCGTTGAGTGAATCCCCGGGGATGCCGTAGACCCGATCGATCCCGTTGGCGTGCAGAGTCTTGACGATGTTCTCAGCGACGTTGGCCATACCCCGACCCTACGCCCGCCCCTCCGCCCTGGTGCCGGGGTTGACGCGGGCCGGTCAGTACTCCTGGGGGCCGTCGCGCTCCGGCTCGGGATCACGATGGAACGCGCGTCCCGACACCGAGGCGGGTGCGATGCGGACGAACACCCGCTTGACGGTCGGGATCCACGGGCGCAGCCCCGCGGCCTCGGCGCGCGCGACATCGGCATCGGTCTCCAGCGCCGCGGCGTGCCCGCGCACGACCACGCTCCACGCGTCGACGTCGGTGTGGTCGTCGACCTCGAACAGCACATCGGCGTTCGCGGTCAGTTCGAACAGCTTGCTCCCCGGAGCGGTGCGGAACACGATGCCATCCCCGTCGACCGCGTAGTTGATCGGGAAGATGTCGATCGTGTCGCCGATGTGGGTCACGAGGCGTCCGAGCTCCTGTCCGCGCAGGCGCTCCCAGCTCTCGGCATCGGTCAGGGTCCGGACGGGGTCGCTGTGCACACTCATGCCGCCATTGTCACCCACGGACCCGCCGGCTGGACAGCACCCGTCCGAACGTCACAGGTCCGGACGCGACAGTGCCCGGGGGCCGATCGACCCCCGGGCACCGTCACCGCGTCGGACTCAGCCGATGCGGATGAGCTTCTTGTTGACGAACTCGTCGGCTGCGAGGTGTCCGAGCTCACGCGCGGTGCCGCTGCGCTTGATGCCACCGAACGGCAGCTCCGGGCTGTCGGCGAGAACCAGGTTGACGTACACCATGCCGGCCTCGATCTTGTCGGCCACCCGCTCCGCCTGGGCCTCATCGGTCGTGAAGACGTACGACCCGAGCCCGAACGTGGTGTCGTTCGCCAGCTGCACCGCGGCGTCCTCGTCGGCCACGCGGTACACGACGGCGGCGGGGCCGAACAGCTCCTCCCGGTACACGTCCATCTCCGGCGTGACGTCGGCGAGCACGGTCGGCGCGAAGAACGCCCCGTCGCGCGTGCCCCCGGTCAGCAGCGTGGCGCCCTGGGCGACCGCGGTGTCGATCTGCTTCTGCAGGTTCTCCGCCGCCGCCTCCGACGACACCGGTCCGAGCACGGTGTCGTCCTGCGTGGGGTCGGTCGCCTCGACGGCCGCCATCGCCGCCGTGAACTTCTCCACGAACGCGTCGTACAGCTCGTCGACGATGATGAAGCGCTTGGCCCCGTTGCACGCCTGACCGTTGTTGTCGAGCCGCGCGTCCACGCCGGCCTGGACCGTCGCGTCGAGGTCGTCGGTCGAGAGCACGAGGAACGGGTCGGAGCCGCCGAGCTCCAGCGCGACCTTCTTGAGGTGCCGTCCGGCGACCTCGGCCACCGCCGCCCCCGCACGCTCCGAGCCGGTGAGCGAGACGCCCTGCACGCGCGGGTCGGCGATCATGTCGGCGATCTGCTCGTTCGTGGCGAGCACGTTCTGGTACGCGCCCTTCGGGAACCCGGCGTCGTGGTAGATCGCCTCGATCGCGCTCGACGACTCCGGGCACTGCGGCGCGGGCTTCAGCAGGATCGTGTTGCCGACGATCAGGTTCGGCGCCGCGAAGCGCACGATCTGGTAGGCCGGGAAGTTCCACGGCATGATGCCCACGAGCGGCCCCAGCGACGACCGGCGGATGATCGCCGAGCCGTCACCGAGGATCGTGATGGGCTGGTCGGCCATGATGTCCTCGGCCTGATCCGCGTAGTACTCGGCGATGTCGGCGGCGAAGTCGACCTCACCGAGCGCGGCCTCGCGCGGCTTGCCCATCTCGCGCACGAACACGTCGGCCAGCTCCTCGCGGCGCTCGCGATGCAGCTCGGCGGCGCGGCGCAGCAGCCGTGCGCGCTCCGCGACCGTGGTCGAGCGCGACCACTCGCGGTGCGCCTCGTCGGCGGCCGCGACCGCCTCTTCGATCTGCGCATCGGTGAACGTGTCGTACGTGGCCAGGGTCTCGCCGGTGGCGGGATTGACGACGGCGTAGTCGGTCATGTCTCCTCCTCTTGCCGTCCGGTCAGGAGACCGGGATCAGCGTGTACTTGGTGGACAGGTACTCGTGGATGCCCTCGAAGCCGCCCTCGCGTCCGACACCGGACTGCTTGACGCCGCCGAACGGAGCCGCCGCGTTGGAGACCACGCCCACGTTGAGTCCCATCATGCCGGTCTCGAGCGCGTCGATCATGCGCTGACCGCGCTGCAGGTTCTCGGTGAACACGTACGACACCAGGCCGTACTCGGTGTCGTTCGCGAGGCGCACGGCCTCGTCCTCGGTCTCGAACGTGGCGATCGCCAGCACCGGGCCGAAGATCTCCTCGCGCAGGATCGCGCTGCCGGCCACGACGTCGGTGAGGACCGTGGGCTCGTAGAACGTGCCGGTGCCCTCGAGCGCCTTGCCGCCCGCGAGCAGGGTCGCGCCGCGCTCCACCGCGTCATCGACGAGCTCGCCCGCCTTGGCCACCGCGTCCTCGTCGATGAGCGGGCCGATCGCCACGCCCTCCTCGGTGCCGCGGCCGATCTTCATCGCGTTCACGCGCTCGGTCACCCGCTTGGCGAACTCGCCGGCCACGTCACGGTGCACGATGAAGCGGTTGGCCGCCGTGCACGCCTGGCCGATGTTGCGGAACTTCGCGGCGAGCGCGCCCTCCACGGCCTTGTCGAGGTCGGCGTCGTCGAACACCACGAACGGCGCGTTGCCGCCGAGCTCCATCGACACGCGCAGCACGCCCTCGGCCGCCTGCGCGATGAGCTTGCGGCCCACCTCGGTCGACCCCGTGAACGACAGCTTGCGCAGCCGGGGGTCCGCGATGATCGGCGCGGACAGGGCGCTGGACTTCGAGGTCTGCACCACGTTGACGACGCCGGCGGGGAGCCCCGCCTCCTCCAGCAGCTTCGTGAAGAAGATGGTCGTGAGCGGCGTGAGTGCCGGCGGCTTGATGACCACCGTGCACCCGGCGGCGAGCGCCGGCGCGATCTTGCGGGGGGCCATCGCGAACGGGAAGTTCC
>NZ_SSDM01000181.1:0-3084 GCF_004794375.1 Microbacterium sp. K35
CGCGGCTCGGCCGTGAGGGGAGGGGCGGGCGGCGGTGGCACGGGTGCGGACTCGGCGGGCTGCTGGGGGTCGCTCATGCCCCGAGCGTAGCCGCGCCGCCGTGGCGCGACGAGGGGGTTGTGCGACGGTCAGCGGTAGCCGTGACCCGGCTCGGCCTGCTGGTGCACGTCGCGACCGGAGACACGGCTCCAGTCGGTGGGGGTGGGGCGGTAGCCGTCGCGGCGCAGTTCGACGATCGTGGCGACGACCGCCCACCCGGCGATGGCGAGAAGCGCGATGATGAGTATCATGGCAGAAAAGCTACGCGCAGCGGGTTACGGCCACGAGTGGCAGAAACGACCCTCTACGACAGAAAACTGCCAACCAGGAGAGTGCATGAAGACGGTCGCCTGCGTCATCCAGGACGGATTCGCCCCCTTCGAGTTCGGTGTCGCGTGCGAGGCGTTCGGCCTCGACCGCTCGGACGACGGCGTGCCGAACTTCGACTTCCGCATCGTCGCGCCGGAGCCCGGGGTCGTGCGCTCCAAGATCGGCTTTTCCGTCAATGTCGAGCACGACCTGACCTTCGCCGACGAAGCCGACCTCGTGGTGTTCTGCCCCGTGCCCCGCTCGACCTGGGGTCGTATCGACGAGCGTCTGACCGATCTCGCCCGCGCCGCGGTCGACCGGGGCGCCTGGGTCATGAGCGTGTGCAGCGGATCGTTCATCCTCGCGGCGGCCGGGGTGCTCGACGGGCGCCGTGCCACGACCCACTGGATGTACGCGCACACCATGGCCGAGATGTACCCGCGGATCGACATCGACCCCGACGTGCTGTTCGTGCAGGACGACCGCATCATCACCAGCGCCGGGACCGCCGCGGGCATCGACGCGTGCCTGCACCTGCTGCGCCAGGAGCTCGGGGCCGAGATCACCAACCGCATCGCCCGCCGCATGGTCGTGCCGCCGCAGCGCGACGGCGGTCAGGCGCAGTTCATCGACCGCCCCATCCCGGTGGCGCCGTCGGACTCCCTCGCCGCGGTCGCCGACTGGGCCGTGGAGAACCTGCGCGAGGAGCTCAGCGTCGACCACCTCGCCGGCCGGGCGCTCATGTCGCCGCGCACGTTCGCGCGGCGCTTCAAGGCCGAGTACGGTGCGACACCCGCCGCGTGGCTCGCCCGGCAGCGCATCATCCACGCGCAGCGTCTGCTGGAGCGCACCGACCTGCCCCTCGAGCACATCGCCGGCGAGTGCGGCTTCGGCTCGGCGGCCGTGCTGCGGCAGAACTTCGCCAGGGTGCTCGGCGTGACGCCCACGGCCTATCGGGCGCGGTTCTCCTGCGCGGACGACGCGGTGCCCGCGGCCTGAGTCGCGGCGTGCCGGGTCGGTGCGGGTCGTGCGGCGTGGATAACGGGCCGGGGGAGGCGCGGGGAGGCGCGGTTTCGATCCGGAAGGCCAGGGTGCCGCGGGTCAGGGCGCCGGGGGTCAGGCGGTCCAGTGCGCGGGGGACGGGAGGGTGACGTCGCGCACCTCGACCCCCGCGGGGGTGACCGCGGCCACGGCGTACAACAGCGACTGCGTCGGATACCCGTGCGGACGGTTGTCGCGGATGATCGCGCGGTCGTCCTCGGGTGACAGCTCCGCGGAGGCCCCGAGCAGCGCCGTCCACTCCGCGAGCCAGTCGGCGCTCGCCGCGGCGGGCCCGAGGGCGCGGAACTCCGGCAGCCACGCGGTGATGCGCGGCGTCTGCTCGTCGTCGAGGTCGTCGTGCGCGATCATGTGGGTTCCGGGCGTCACCGGGGTCTCGCGCAACGTCGCGCCGTCCCACGACACCACCCGCGCGCCGTCGGGCCCGACCTCGAGCAGGTTGAACCCGTGCATGCGGGGGAGGCCCTGCGGCGAACGGCCCGACACCGATTCGAGCGGCAGCGATCCGCGCGATGCCGCGGGGCCGGGGAGGTCGTTCACGTCGGCACGGTTGAGCAGCACCGCGAGGCGGCGCTCCTGCGGGTTCACCGCGAGCCAGGCCCCGCCCGCCCGGCGGTCGCGGATGCCGATCACCCCCGGATACTGCTCCGACCACCACGGGCCGAGCGCGTCCCACTCGCGGTGGGGATCCTCGTCTCGCACGGCCAGCAGCCGTGCCGAACCGGCAGTCTCGACATCGATCACGACCGTGCACACCCTCCCGAGTCTAGGTCGCCCGCGCGCGCCGGGGCCCTCCCGGCGCGGCGTCGAGGACGTGCGCGGGACCGGCGTGCCGGCCCCGCTGCGATCCTGCAGGCCCGGGCGGGGGCGGGCTGGGGCAGAATCGAGACGTGAACATCGTGGTGGGGGTCACGGGCGGCATCGCCGCCTACAAGACGGTGCACCTGGTGCGCCTGCTGACGAAGGCGGGTCACGACGTGACGGTGGTGCCCACGGCGGACGCCCTGCGTTTCGTGGGGCTGCCGACGTGGGAGGCGATCAGCAGGCACCCGGTCACCACGAGCGTGCACGACGATGTGGCGAAGGTGCGCCATGTCGCGCTCGGGCAGGCCGCGGAGCTCGTGGTGGTGGCGCCCGCGACCGCCAACACGCTCGCGAAGATGGCCGCCGGGCTGGCCGACGACCTCCTGGGCACCACGCTGCTCGCGACCGAGGCGCCGGTGCTGGTGGCCCCGGCGATGCACGCGGAGATGTGGCGGCACCCCGCCACGCAGGCGAACATGGGCACGCTCCGTGAGCGCGGCGTGCACGTGGTCGGTCCGGCCGACGGTGAGCTGGCGGGTGGCGACAGCGGTCCGGGGCGGATGGCGGAGCCGGAGGAGGTGTTCGCGGCGGCGCAGACCCTCCTCACGCCCGGCGACCTCGCCGGCGTCCGGGTGGTGGTGTCGGCGGGTGGCACGCGCGAGCCGATCGATCCGGTGCGCTTCCTCGGCAACCGTTCCAGCGGGCGGCAGGGGGTCGCCCTGGCCGCCGAAGCCGCCGCCCGCGGAGCCGAGGTGACCCTGGTGGCGGCGAACGTGTCGGGCGACGTGCGCGAGGCCGCGCGGCATCCGGGCATCCGGGTGGTCACGGTCGGCACGGCCGCGGAGCTGTCCGCCGCGATGGCCGAGGCGGCCG
>NZ_SSDM01000182.1:0-34663 GCF_004794375.1 Microbacterium sp. K35
TCCTCGCCGCCGCGACACCGTCGCTGGCGTCCACGGCGGCGAGGAGGCGGCTGCGCAGCGCGTCGGCCGATGGCAGCGCTGACACGGGCTCGCTGAGCACGGAGAGCTGTGCGGGGTGGCGCAGGAAGAACTCGGCGAGCCCGGTCGAGGCGCCGAACACCCGCCACACCGTGCGGCGCGTCTCCGCATCGTCGACGAGCGGCCGCACCGCCTCCGGGTCACGGCGCGCCACCCGGAGCAGTCCGCGCACCGCCGCATCCGGGTCTGCGGCGCCCATGCCGTCGAGCAGCCCCGCACGGGGTCGGTCCAGCAACGACTCCAGCTCTGCCAGCGACGCGGCGGCCTCGGACAGCTCGGAGAAACCGATCCGTGCGAGCGCGGAGAGCGAGACGGAGGCGTCGGGTCGGGCCATGCCGCGCCTCAGAGGAGCTCGAGGTTGTTCTTCAGCTCCAGCGGCGTGACCTGCCCGCGGTACGCCTCCCACTCCTTGCGCTTGTTGAGCAGCACGTAGTTGAACACCTGCTCGCCCAGCGTCTCGGCCACGAGCTCGGACTCCTCCATGTACTCCAGCGCGTGGTCGAGGCTCGCGGGCAGGGCGGAGTAGCCCAGCGCACGGCGCTCGGCGTCGCTCAGCGCCCACACGTTGTCCTCGGCCTCCGGCGGCAGCTCGTACCCCTCCTCGATGCCCTTGAGGCCTGCGGCGAGCATGAGCGCGTAAGCCAGGTAGGGGTTCGCGGCCGAGTCGAGCGCGCGGTACTCCACGCGCGACGACTGCCCCTTGTTCGGCTTGTACATCGGCACCCGGACGAGCGCCGAACGGTTGTTGTGACCCCACGTGATGAAGCTGGGGGCCTCGTCGCCGCCCCACAGCCGCTTGTACGAGTTGACGAACTGGTTGGTCACGGCGGAGATCTCGTTCGCGTGCCGCAGGAGCCCGGCGATGAAGTGACGGCCCGTCTTGGACAGCTGGTACTTCGCCCCCTCCTCGTAGAACGCGTTCTGATCGCCCTCGAACAGCGACATGTGCGTGTGCATGCCGCTGCCGGGCTGACCGCTGAGCGGCTTCGGCATGAACGTGGCGTACACGCCCTGCTCGATGGCCACCTCCTTGATCACGGTGCGGAACGTCATGACGTTGTCGGCCGTGGTGAGGGCGTCGGCGTAGCGCAGGTCGATCTCGTTCTGACCGGGACCGCCCTCGTGGTGGCTGAACTCCACCGAGATGCCGAGGTCTTCGAGCATGCGCACCGAGCGGCGCCGGAAGTCATGGGCCGTACCGCCCGGCACGTTGTCGAAGTACCCGGCGGAGTCGACCGGGACCGGACCCTCGGGCCCGAACGACGAGGACTTGAGCAGGTAGAACTCGATCTCCGGGTGCGTGTAGAACGTGAAGCCCGCGTCAGCGGCCTTCGCGAGCGCGCGCTTGAGCACGTGACGCGGATCCGCCACCGCCGGCTGCCCGTCCGGGGTGGTGAGGTCGCAGAACATGCGCGCCGTCGGGTCGATCTCCCCGCGCCACGGCAGCGTCTGGAACGTGGTCGGGTCGGGCTGCGCCAGCAGATCGGACTCGTACGTGCGGGTGAGGCCCTCGATGGCCGAGCCGTCGAAGCCGATGCCCTCCGCGAACGCCCCCTCGACCTCGGCCGGCGCGATCGCGACCGACTTCAGCGTGCCGATCACGTCGGTGAACCACAGCCGCACGAACTTGACGCCGCGCTCCTCGATCGTGCGAAGCACGAAGTCCCTCTGCTTGTCCATGGCTACTCTGCGCCCTGGCCCTTCGCGTCGGAGCCGAAGCCGCTCGACGGCTTCGCGTCCCAGCCCTGCTCCGCGGCCTCCTCCTCGGCCCAGGCACGCGACCGCTCCTGGAGGACCTCGGGCGCACGACGCGCCTCGGCCTCGGTGTCGAAGGGGCCGACGCGGTCGATCGAGGGCGACAGCATGCCGAACTCGACCTCGCCCGTGGCGGAGTTGTACCAGTACTTGTGATCGCCGTCGGTCATGGCTTCTCCTTCTTCCCGCGAGTCGTTCGGGTGATGTCATCGATCCTACTGGCGCACACAGCGGTCGCTAAGCTATCGGCCATGGCAAAAGCGATCGGCGTCGACATCGGCGGCACGGGTATCAAAGCGGGAATCGTCGACCTCGAACACGGCACCATGGCCTCGGATCGGGTACGCGTGCCCACCCCGGAAGGTGCGGCGCCGGAGGACGTGCTCCTCGCCGTGCAGACCGTGCTCAAGACCCTCGACGTGCACGAGTCGACGCTCCCCCTCGGCGTGGCCTTCCCGGCGATCGTCAAGCGCGGCAAGACCCTGTCCGCCGCCAACGTGTCGAAGAAGTGGATCGACTTCGACGCGGAGCGGTTCTTCCGCGACGGGCTCGGCCGCAACATCGTGTTCGTGAACGACGCCGACGCGGCGGGTGTGGCCGAGGCTCGCCACGGTGCCGCGCGCGACGTGATCGGCTTCACGCTGCTCACCACTCTCGGAACCGGGATCGGATCGGCCTTCCTCTACGACGGCGTGCTGCTGCCCAACACCGAGCTCGGCCACCTCAACTTCCGCGGCTTCGAGTCGGTGGAGACCTGGGCGGCCACCTCCGCCCGCGAGCGCGAAGGGCTCAGCTGGGCCGAGTGGGCGGAGCGGCTGCAGGAGTTCTACTCCCACATCGAGTTCATCTTCAGCCCCGACCTCTTCGTGGTCGGCGGCGGGGTGTCGAAGAACGCGGGCGACTTCCTCCCGCTGCTCGACCTCAAGACCCCGATCGTCCCGGCGATCCACCGCAACAACTCGGGCATCATCGGCGCCGCGTCACTCGCCGGCGACTGACACCAGCGACACGTGGAAGGCCCCGCAGAGCATCTGCGGGGCCTTTCCTCGTGGGGCGAATGGGCCGGCCTGTACGCCGGGTTCTGTTCCGGGGTTCTTCGCCCCTTCGACGGCCATCTCTCTCGGCGACACGTTGCCGTGCCGCTCCAGCGGTCTACCCGAGGACTCGGCGGGCCGCGTCAACATCCTCTGTCTGACCTTGCTCCGGGCGAGGTTTACCTGGCGGGCCGTGTCACCACGGCCCCCGGTGGTCTCTTACACCACCCTTTCACCCTTACCCGCGATCCGAGGATCACGGGCGGTCTGCTCTCTGTGGCACTTTCTCGCGGATCACTCCGGGTGGGTGTTACCCACCGCCCTGCCCTGTGGAGCCCGGACGTTCCTCGGTGCGGTCACCCGCCACGCGACCGTCCAGCCGACCCATTCGCCCCTCCAGTCTACGGCGCTCACTTCTCCGCGGAATCCGCGATGCGCAGGTCGAGCGGCACCTCGATCGGGAACGTGCCGAACAGGCGGGTCGTCGCGACCTCCGCTGCCTCCCGCACCGCCGCCGCGGCGGCCTCGGCGTGCTCGCGCGGGGTATGCACGATGATCTCGTCGTGCAGGAAGAACGCCAGATGCGGCTCGCGGGCAAACGGGCCGGAGGCCTCGGCGGCCCCGAACACGGGCGGCAGCTGCTGCAGCCGGTGTCGGATCTCGGCGAGCCAGATGAGCGACCACTCGGCCGCCGTGCCCTGCACCACGAAGTTGCGGGTGAAGCGTCCCCAGTCCCGGGCTCGCCGACGAGCGAGGGCCACCACGGCGGGATCGGCCTCCGCGGCCGTCGCATCCGACTGCAACCGCATCCACTCGTCCGACGGCCGCGGCGAGGACCGGCCCAGCCACGTCGAGACGATCCCGCCGTCCTCGCCCGTGCGCGCCGCTTCGTCGACGAGGGCCATGGCGCGCGGGTATACGCGGCGCAACCGTGGCACCAGACGGCCGCTGTCGCCGCTCGTCGCGCCGTACATGGCCCCGAGCACCGCATACTTCGCCTCTTCACGGGTCGCGACCGCGCCCGACGCCACGACACCCGCGTAGAGGTCGCCACCGCGCGCCGCCTCGGCCATCGCTTCGTCCGCCGCCATGGCCGCCAGCATCCTCGGCTCCAGCTGCGCGACATCCGCGACCACCAGCGTCCATCCGGGGTCGGCCCGCACGGCGGGTCGCAGGTTCCGCGGCAGCTGCAGCGCTCCCCCGCCGGCCGAGGCCCAGCGCCCCGTGACCACGCCACCGGGGATGTAGACCGGACGGAACCGCCCCTCGTGCACCCACTCGGACAGCCACGTCCACCCGTTCGCGCTCAGCAGCCGGGACAGCTTCTTGTACGCCAGCAGCGGTTCGACGACGGGATGGTCCTGCGTCGACAGCTCCCACTTGCTCGTGGACTCGACCTGCACTCCGACGCGATGCAGGGCGCGCAGCAGCTTGGGCTGGCTGTCCAGGTGGAGAGTCGCATCGCCGAGTAGCGCTCGCACCTCGTCCGCACGCTCCACCATGTGCCGGGGAAGACCGCCGCCCGCGGGCCGGGCGCCGAGGGCCTCGGTGAGGATCGCGTCGTGCACCTCGGTGTTCCAGGGCAACCCGGCGGCGCGCATCTCCTCGGCGATCAGGCCACCTGCGGACTCGGCGGCGCACAGGAGCGTCAGCCGACCGTCCCGCGCGGCGGCGATCACCCGGCGTTGCGCGCGGTACTGCTCCAGGGCCGCGACGACCGCCGGCTCCCCCGATTCCTCGTCGAACACGTCGAACAGGGAGGGCGTCGCGTCCGCGGGCTGCCGCGGCTCCCAGGCGGCAGACGGAGGCAGCGGCGCGGGCACCGTCGCGGTGTCCCGCAGGATCGCATGGCACAGGACCAGGTCGTGACTGCGGCCGATGCGGACTCCCTCCCGCAGCAGCAGTGCGTACACCTCGGCGGCCGAGCGCAGGATCCACCGGGGGCCGTCCTCCGCCTCCGTCGCGGCGACCCAGGACGCGAGTTCGCCCGCGGGCACGAGCGTCCGACCGCTCTCCCGGTCGTGCTCGTCGAGCTCGACCGCCGCGTACTCGGCCGCCCCGAGCGCGATCAGGGCGATGCGGCGCTCCGTGCCCGACGCCGGCACCGTCATCGGCGGTGCACGACGGATGCGCTCACGAGAGCCCCGACTCCTCGGTGCGGACGAGGATGCAGCCGCACTCGGGGCAGGAGACCACGGCGTCCTCCGGGGCTCGGCGGATCTCGTTGAGGTCGGTGCCAGGGAGCATCATGCGGCAGCCCTCGCAGGTGCCGCGGGTGAGGAGCGCCGCCCCCGCGCTGTTCTGCGCGCGGCGGTCGTACTCCGCCAGCAGCGGGGCGGGGATCGAGCCGGCGACGGCCTCCCGGTCACGCGTCAGCTGAGCGCCGAGCTCGGTGGCCGCCGCCACGTCGGCCTTCGCCTGCGCGGTCAGGGCCGTGCCCTCGGTCGTGGTCGTGTCGAGCAGCGCCTGCTGAGCGGCGACGGCGGCATCGGCCTCTTCCACGCGCCCCATCACGTCGAGCTCCGCGTCTTCCAGGTCGCTCAGGCGCTTGGCCAGGCTGGCGAGCTCGTGCTCGAGCGCCTGCGCCTCCTTCGCGTTGGTCGCCGCCGCCAGACGCGCGGTGTCGCGGTCACGGCGCTGTTCGGCCAGAGACACATCGGACTCCAGCCGCGCGAGTTCCGCACGCGCATCGTCCCGCGCGCCGGTGAGGACCGTGAGCTCGCGGAGCTGCTCCTGGCGGACGGCGACGAGCTCGGTGATCCGCGCCGCCTGACTCGGCTGGGTGCGAGCACGCTCGGCCTGCGCGATGCGCCGGTCGAGGTCCGCGATGTCGAGCAGGGTGCGCTGGTTCTCCGGGGTGGCGTTCACGCTCACAAATCTAGTCGGTCGGCCGTCGTCCGGGCCTCAGCCGATGACGCCGTCGACGTAGAGCCACGTCCGGCCCTCGCGGACGAATCGGCTGCGCTCGCGCAGGGAGCCGCGCTCGGGGCCGTGCCGCCAGAACGCCTCGAACTCCACGACGCCGTCGCGGTCGAACGGTCCCCCGGCCACGCGGTCGACGATCAGCAGCCGACGCCACTCCAGACCCCGGTCGAACTCGACGTCGCGGGGCCGCGTGCTCGGATGCCAGGTGCGCAGCAGGTACGCGGCGTCCTCCCGGGAGAAAGCGGTGTAGCGGGAGCGCATGAGCCGCTCAGCGGTCGGAGCGGGCGCACCTCCGAGAAGGGGCGCGCAGCACTCGTCGAACGGGTTGCCGGAGCCGCAGGGGCAGCGTGCGGACGACATCACGAGAGCGCGACGATCAGGGTCATGCCTGCCAGCATCACGCACACCGGAGTCATGGTCCACCGTTCCGCGGGACTCCGCGAGATCGCATTGAGCAGGATCCCGATCACGAAGTACGCGAACAGCACCCAGCACAACACGACGACGACGGGCAGCTCACCCCCGGCGATGACTCCCGCACGGCTCAGCAGCAGTGCGGCGAACCCGGCGTAGAGGACGACCGAGACGATGCTGCCGACGCGGAGCCGCACGGGCAGAACGCGGTGCGCACCGCCCCAGGCGAAGCGGCCGAGCGGCGCGCCGAAGATGAGGGCGACCTGGAACAGCGTCAGAGCCGCGAGAAGGACGAGGGCGCCCGTCAGAGCGACGGCGAGCATGCGGAGACCTCCAGGGTGTCGGGAGTCATGCGGACAGGTCGAGATCGTCGAGCCAGGAGAGCGCGAGCCCGTGCGAGCGGAGACCGTAGTCGAGGGTCGCGCGACGGAAGCGGTACAGCTCGCGCACGGCCTCAGGCACGTCGGTCGCATCGAGCTCCTCCGCCAGGGCGGCGAGCCGGGACTGGTCCTCCGCGATCCGTGTGCGGATGACCTCGACGCACAGCGGACGCTCCGCGGGCGGGAGGTGACCCAGGAGGTGGATCCGCGCGAGCATCAGGGGCTCGGGGTCGGATCCGGTGAGCGGCGACGTCATCCACGTGTGCCAGGACCGACGCCCCTCCGCCGTCACGCGGTACAGCTTCCTTCCCCGACCGTTCGCGGCCGCCTCGTCCACGCGTGCCCAGCCCTGCGACTCGAGCTGACGGAGGGCGCGCTGGATGCTTCCGAAGCTCGCGGCGTAGAAGAGCGAGATCCCGGCGCGGAACCGCTTGTGCACGTCGTAGAGCGTGAGCGGAGCGTCCAGAAGGATCCCGAGGATGAGGAACTGCATGCTCCAGATATACCTCTTAGGGATATTGCGGACAAGGCCTACGCTGAACACAAGCCACCGAAGGAGCACCGATGCCCGCCATCCCCACCGTCACCGCCCACAACGGCTTCACCCTTCCCGCGATCGGGCTGGGCACCTATCGCCTCGACGGCGATGCGGGAGCCGACGCCGTCGCCGCGGCCATCGGCGCGGGCTACCGCCTCATCGACACGGCCTTCAACTACGAGAACGAGGGGTCCGTCGGGCGCGGTGTCGCCGCCGCCGACGTCGACCGCGCCGAGATCATCGTCACCACCAAGCTGCCCGGCCGACACCACCCCGCGGACCGGGCGCGGATCAGCATCGAGGAGAGCCGCTCCCGGCTCGGGCTCGATGCGACCGATCTCCATCTGATCCACTGGCCGAACCCGCACCAGGACGAGTACGTCCCCGCATGGACCGCGCTCGTCGAGGCCCAGTCCCGCGGCGTCGTGCGGCAGATCGGCGTGTCGAACTTCCTGCCGGAGCACCTGGAGCGCATCGAGAGGGAGACCGGCGTCCGCCCCGTGGTCAACCAGATCGAGGTACACCCGTACTTCCCCCAGGAGGAGCAGCTCGCCCACCACCGCGCCCAGGGGATCATCACCGAGGCGTGGAGTCCGATCGGCCGGGCGAAGGCGCTGCTCGACGAGCCCGTGATCAGGGAGGTCGCCGCCGCACACGACATCGCACCGGCGCAGGCGGTGCTGGCCTGGCACGTCGCCCGGGGGACCGTGGCGATCCCCAAGGCCTCGTCGCTCGCTCACCAGCTCGACAACCTCGCCGCGGCGGAGATCGTGCTCGACGACGCCGAGGTGGCCGCGATCACCGCACTCGGTCGCCCGGACGGACGGCTCTTCGACGCGGACCCCGCCGTCCACGAGGAGTCCTGACCGCGGGAGCGCTCAGACGGTCTGCGTCCCCAGCACCCGCAGGAACTCCAGCTTGCCGGCCGCCTCGCTCCCCCGCGGCGCGGTCAGCACGATCAGCGCCTGCGACTCGTCTTCCGTGAACAGCGCCTGGCAGTCGACCTCGATCTCGCCGAGCTCCGGGTGCACCATCACCTTGTGCTGCTCGAAGCGACGGCTCACCTCGTGCGCCTCCCACAACCGCACGAACTCGTCGCTCATGGCCGAGAGGGCCGTGACCATCTCGCAGGCGCGGGAGCGCGCACCGGGGACCGCGTGCGCGGCCCTGAGCGTCGCCACGAGAGACCGCGACTGCCGCACGTGATCGACCTCCCGATAGCGGAGGCGCTCCGTCTCCGGGGAGGCGAACCAGCGGTAGATCCCGCTGCGATCCATCCCGGTCAGGCTTCCCGCATCGCCGATCAGCGCCCGGGAGGCGTCGTTCTGCACGAGCACCTCGTCGAGCACCGACACCACGAACGCCGGCGTGTCGTGCAGCCGGTCCAGCACCCGGAGGATCCCCGGCCGCACGTAGTCGGTCGCCGTGACGCGATCCGGGGCGCTGTGGCCGCTCAACCGGAACAGGTAGTCGCGCTCGTCCTCGGTCAGCCGCAGCGCCCTGGCGAGCGAGCCGAGGATCTGCACGCTCGGCTGTGGTCCCCTCCGCTGCTCCAGGCGTGCGTAGTAGTCCGTCGACATCGTGGCCAGCTGGGCCACCTCCTCGCGCCGCAGACCGGCGGTTCGGCGGCGCGCTCCCGCGGGCAGCCCCACGTCGGCGGGCGTCAACGCCTCCCGGCGGCGCAGCAGGAAGTCGGCCAGCGCATCACGATCCATTCCTGAAGTATCCCCCTGCCGCGGCACCCGAACCAGGGATCGGCGGTCCCTGGACGATCCCTCTCTGGAGCGTCCAGCCGCAGCCGTCGACGCTGGAACCATGGACATCACCGGAAACACCATCTTCATCCCCGGCGCGACCAGCGGCATCGGCCTCGCGCTGGCCCTCCGACTCCACGAACGCGGGAACACCGTGATCGTCGGCGGGCGGCGCGCCGACCGGCTCACCGCGATCGCCGACGCGCACCCAGGCATCCACACCGTGCAGATCGACGCCGCGGACGCCGACAGCATCCAGGCAGCCGCCCGCACCGTCCTCGCCGAGCATCCGGCGCTGAACGTGCTCGTCACCATGGCGGGCATCATGCGCGCCGAGGACTGGCGCTCACCCGACGGCTTCCTCGCGACCGCCGAGGAGATCGTGACCACCAACGTCCTCGGGCCGATCCGTCTGATCGCCGCGTTCGTCGAGCACCTCCGCACGCAGCCCGCCGCGACGATCATGACCGTGACGTCCGGGCTCGCGTTCGTCCCGCTCAAGGCGACGCCGACCTACAACGCCAGCAAGGCCGCGATCCACATGCTCAGCGAATCCCTCCGCCTGCAGTTCGCCGACACGAGCATCTCCGTCGTCGAGCTGGAGCCGCCGGCCGTGCGCACCGCTCTCATGCCCGGGCAGGAGCAGGACGAGTCGGCGATGCCTCTCGACGAGTTCGCCGACGAGGTCATGGCGCTCATCGAGACCGACCCGGAGGCGCCCGAGGTGCAGGTCGAGCGCGTCAAGTTCCTGCGCCACGCCGAGGCGAGGGGGGACTACGCCCGCGTCGTCGCCGCGCTCAACAGCACCGATCGTCACGCCCGCTGAGGCCGGGGCGGTGCCCGTGCACCGCCCCCAGTTCACGCCTGCAGGGACCCCGCGACCGCGGTGAGAGCATCGGCCGACTGCCGCAGCTGCTCCAGCTCGCGCTCCGAGAAGGAGGTGGCGCGGATCGGCTCGGCCCCGGCGGCGCTCACGATCGACGGCACCGACAGGGCGACGCCGTCCAGGCCATGGAAGTCGCGCAGCACCGTGCTCACCGGCATCACGGCGTGCTCGTCGCGGAGGATGGCCTCCACGATCCGCGCGCTCGACAGCCCGATCGCGTAGTTGGTCGCCCCCTTGCCGCGGATCACCTTGTACGCGGCGTCGCGCACCTCCACCGCGATCTCGTCCAGCTCCTCCAGCGTGAACCGCGGGTGACCCGGCGTCTCCCACTCCAGGATCGGCACCGTGCCGATCGTGGCGCGGGACCACAGGGGGAACTCCGTGTCCCCGTGCTCGCCGATGATGTGCGCGTGCACGCTCGCAGTCGACACTCCCGCCCGCTCGGCGAGCTTCCATCGCAGACGCGACGTATCGAGCACCGTGCCGGAGGCGAAGATCCGCTCCGGCGGTAGCCCCGTCTCCTGCTGAGCGATCACGGTGAGCACGTCGCACGGGTTCGTGACGATGACGTACACCGCGTTCGGTGCGACGGCGAGCAGGTCGGGCATCATGCGCCGGATGATGCCCGCGTTCACCCCGGCCAGCTCGGTGCGGGTCTGCCCCGGGTTCTGCTTGGCCCCGGCGGTGATGACCACCACGTGCGAGCCGGCCGCGACCGAGATGTCGCTGCCCCCGACGATCGCGCTCGACCCGGTGAACTGGGTCCCGTGGGCGAGGTCGAGCACCTCGGCCTCGACCTTCTCGGTGGCGATGTCATAGAGCGCGACGTGACGGGCGGAGCCGCGGATCAGTGCGGCGTACGCGACGCTGGAGCCGACGCTCCCCGCACCCACGACCGTGAGCTTCGAGTTCTCGATGATCTCCATGCGCCCATACTGACAGCGGGCGCGTCGCTCCGGGAGGGGGCGAGCCGTGTGAAAGCGCGCAGGTCAGACCGCCGCGGCCACCGCATCCGCCGCGGTCCGGTGGGTGAACCGGAACCCCGAGCGCTCGAGCACCTCCGGGCGCACATCGGCATCCGGCAGCAGGAGCGAGTCGGCCGCGTCCCCGAGCGCCAGGCGCAGCGCCCAGCGGGGAGCGCGAAGCCAGTACGGGCGATGCATCCGCGCGGCAAGGGCGCGTCCGATGTCGTTCATGGTGGCGGGCGTCGGACCCGCGAGGTTCACCGGACCGGTGAGCTTCGCGTCGAGCGTGTGCCGGATCGCCCGCACCTCGTCCTCGAGCGAGATCCACGGCCACGTCTGCGTGCCAGGGCCCAGCGGTCCCGCGACCCCGAGCCGGGTGAGCAGCACCAGCGGCCGCAGGACGCCGCGGCGATGGATCACGGGGGCGGTGCGCAGCAGCGCGACCCGGGTGAGGTCCTCCACCCGTCTGGCCTCGGCCTCCCATCGCACGCAGAGGTCGGCGAGGAACGTGTCGCCCGGCCGCGAGTCCTCCGTGAGGGTCTCCCCCGGCGCGGAGCCGTAGTAGCCCACGGCCGACGCGGAGACCAGCGCCGGAGCGTCGGAGCCGAGCGAGCGCAGCGCCGTCGTGAGGGTGTGCGTCGCATCGAGCCGGGACTCCACCAGCTCCCGGCGGTACCGCAGCGTCCACGGGAGCCGGCCGACGCTGGCACCGCCCAGGGCCACGACCGCCTCCGCACCCGCGAGCACGTCGGGGTTGAGGGAGCTCACACCGGGCATCCACTGATGCTCGCCGTCCTCCCGGGGCGGGTGACGCACGAGCGTGTCGACCTCGATCCCGTCGCCTCGCAGCGAGGCCGCGAGGGCGGAGCCGATCAGGCCGGATGCCCCGCTGATGACGATGCGTCGCGCCATGGTCGCTCCCCCGGTCTCCTCGAGACGGTGGGCCCTGCCGGGATCGAACCGACGACATCCACGGTGTAAACGTGGCGCTCTACCAGCTGAGCTAAAGGCCCTGGTGCGCTCAGTCTATCCGGCGGCGCATGCGCACCCACGTCGTGGAAGAGGGATAGGCTGAGGTCGGCGCGCGTTGTGCACGGCCGACAAGGCTGCCCGTGTCGCTTCCCGTTTCCTTGGCATGACCTGCCAGCTTGACGAAAGGTTCCCCCGTGACCGTCCACGACCAGGATCCGTACTCTCAGGGCCCCCTCGACAGCGATCCGGAGGAGACCGGCGAGTGGCAGCAGTCGCTCGATGAGCTGGTGGATGCCAAGGGACACGGCCGCGGCCGTGAGATCATGCTCAGCCTGCTCAAGCGCTCCAAGGAGCTGCACCTGAACGTGCCGATGGTCCCCACCACGGACTACATCAACACGATCGCTCCGGAGAACGAGCCGGAGTTCCCCGGTGACGAGGAGATCGAGCGCCGCTACCGCGCCTGGATCCGCTGGAACGCGGCCATCACGGTGCACCGGGCGCAGCGTCCCGGCATCGGTGTCGGCGGTCACATCTCCACGTACGCCTCCTCCGCCGCCCTGTACGAGGTGGGCTTCAACCACTTCTTCAAGGGTGCAGACCACCCCGGCGGTGCCGACCAGATCTTCATCCAGGGTCACGCCTCCCCCGGCACCTACGCCCGCTCGTTCCTCGAGGGTCGTCTGACCGAGGACCAGCTCGACGGCTTCCGCCAGGAGAAGTCGCACGCCCCGAACGGCATCCCCTCCTACCCGCACCCGCGGCTGATGCCCGAGTACTGGCAGTTCCCCACCGTGTCGATGGGGCTCGGCCCGATCAACGCGATCTACCAGGCGATGTCGAACAAGTACCTGGAGAACCGCGGCATCAAGGACACCTCGCAGTCGCACGTCTGGGCCTTCCTGGGCGACGGCGAGATGGACGAGGTCGAGAGCCGCGGTCAGCTGCAGGTCGCGGCGAACGAGGGCCTCGACAACCTGACCTTCGTCGTCAACTGCAACCTGCAGCGTCTCGACGGCCCGGTGCGCGGCAACGGCAAGATCGTGCAGGAGCTGGAGTCGTTCTTCCGCGGTGCCGGCTGGAACGTCATCAAGGTCGTCTGGGGCCGCGAATGGGACGACCTGCTCGCCCGCGACACCGACGGCGCGCTGCTGAACCTGATGAATGTCACGCCCGACGGCGACTACCAGACCTACAAGGCGGAGTCGGGCGCGTACATCCGCGAGCACTTCTTCGGGCGCGACGAGCGCACCGCCGCCCTCGTCAAGGACTACTCCGACGACGACATCTGGAACCTCAAGCGCGGCGGCCACGACTACCGCAAGGTCTACGCCGCGTTCAAGGCCGCGACCGAGCACAAGGGCAAGCCGACCGTCATCCTCGCGAAGACCGTCAAGGGCTACGGGCTCGGCCCGCAGTTCGAGGGCCGCAACGCGACCCACCAGATGAAGAAGATGACGCTGGACAACCTCAAGACGTTCCGCGACGCGATGCACATCCCCATCACGGACGCGCAGCTCGAGGAGAACCCGTACCTTCCCCCGTACTACAACCCGGGACCGCAGGACGAGACGATCCAGTACATGCTGGAGCGCCGTCGCGCGCTGGGCGGCTTCCTGCCGGAGCGCCGCTCGACCCACGTGGGGCTCTCGCTCCCCGAGGAGAACGCGTACGCGCTGCCGAAGAAGGGCTCGGGCACGCAGGAGATCGCCACCACCATGGCCTTCGTCCGCCTGCTGAAGGACCTGCTGCGCTCGAAGGAGTTCGGGCACCGCATCGTGCCGATCATCCCCGACGAGGCGCGCACGTTCGGCATGGACGCCTACTTCCCGACCGCGAAGATCTACAACCCGAACGGTCAGCACTACACGTCGGTCGACCGGGAGCTGCTGCTCGCCTACAAGGAGAGCCCGCAGGGCCAGATCGTCCACGTCGGCATCAACGAGGCGGGCGCCCTCGCGGCTTTCACCGCGGCCGGCACGTCGTACGCCACGCACGGCGAGCCGCTGATCCCGATCTACATCTTCTACTCGATGTTCGGCTTCCAGCGCACGGGCGACGCCCAGTGGGCGGCGGGCGACCAGATGGCACGCGGCTTCATCATCGGAGCGACCGCCGGACGCACCACCCTGACCGGTGAGGGCCTCCAGCACGCCGACGGCCACTCGCACCTGCTGGCCGCGACCAACCCGGCCACCGTGTCCTACGACCCGGCCTACGGCTACGAGATCGCGCACATCGTCCGCTCCGGTCTGGAGCGCATGTACGGCGGCGAGCACGAAGACCCGAACGTCATGTACTACCTCACGGTGTACAACGAGCCGATGGTGCAGCCCGCCGAGCCGGCGGACGTGGACGTCGACGGCATCGTCCGCGGCATCCACCGCGTCTCGGTCGGCGAGGGCGACGGGCCTCGCGCCCAGCTGTTCGCGTCGGGCGTGGGACTGCCGTGGGCGATGGAGGCGCAGGAGCTGCTCAAGAACGACTGGGGCGTGATCGCAGACGTGTGGTCGGTCACCTCCTGGACGGAGCTGCGCCGCGACGGTCTCGCCGCAGACGAGCACAACTTCCTCCACCCCGAGCAGGAGCCGCGCACGGCGTACCTCACGCAGAAGCTGCAGGGCGTCGAGGGTCCGGTCGTGGCGGTGAGCGACTTCATGCACGCCGTCCAGGACCAGATCCGTCCGTGGGTGCCGAACCGCTTCGCCACGCTCGGCGCCGACGGTTTCGGCTTCTCCGACACGCGGGCCGCTGCTCGTCGCTTCTTCAAGATCGACGGCCCGTCGATCGTGGTGCGCACGCTGCAGTCGCTCGCGGAGGAGGGCACGGTCGACCGTTCGCTCGCCGCGCAGGCCATCGAGAAGTACCGTCTGCACGATGTGAACGCCGGCACCAGCGGTAACGCAGGCGGGGAAAGCTGAGCCTTCGGTGACACCGTCGTCTGCCGCCGGCATGGACAAGGCCGCGACACTCACCTGGCTGCGCCGGATCTCCGGTGACATCGCCTCGGTGACGATCAAGCGGCTGGAGGACACGCTCCCGTGGTACGCCGACATGCCACCGGCCCGCCGTTCTGCGGTCGGGCTGGTGGCGCAGGCGGGCATCACCTCGTTCATCCAGTGGTACGACGACCCCACCTCGACCCCGTGGATCGCGGCGGACATCTTCGCCGCCGCGCCACGGGAGCTCCTGCGCAGCGTGAGCCTGCAGCAGACGCTCCAGCTGATCCGCGTGACGGTGGAGGTGACCGAGGAGCGCGTCGCCGGCAAGGGTGAGCATCTCCGCGAGGCCATCCTGCTGTACTCGCGCGACGTCGCGTTCGCCGCGGCCGACGTGTACGCCCGCGCCGCAGAGGCCCGCGGCCTGTGGGATGCGCGCCTCGAGGCACTCGTGGTGGACTCGATCCTCACGGGAGAGGCCGACGAGGAGCTGCCGAGCCGCATCGCCGCCCTGGGCTGGCACGGACACGGCGAGGTCGCGGTGCTGGTCGGCACGACGCCTCCGCAGTTCGATGTGGACCTCGTGCGTCGGACGGCGCGGAAGCTCGCGGTCGACGTGCTGATCGGCGTGCAGGGCTCACGGCTCGTCCTGGTGCTCGGCCGTGCCCGCGTGGCCGGACAGGAGGGCGAGGACGAGGAGCTGGGCTTCCAGGAGATCGCCGCCCGGCTCGAGCCGTCGTTCGGGCCCGGCTTCGTCGTGCTCGGACCCGCGGTCGCCGCCCTCGTCGATGCGAGCCAGAGCGCCAGGGCGGCCCTCGCCGGCTTCGCGGTGGCTCGCGCCTGGCGGAGCGCACCGCGACCGGTGGAAGCCGACGACCTGCTGCCCGAGCGCGCTCTGGCGGGCGACCCCCTCGCGAAGCAGACGCTGGTCGAGCGCATCTTCCGCCCACTGCAGGCCCATTCGACCGATCTGGTGACGACGCTGTGGAGCTACCTCGACAACGGCCGCTCGCTGGAGGCGACCGCGCGCGAGCTGTTCGTGCATCCGAACACCGTGCGCTACCGCCTCAAGCGCGTGAGCGAGGTGATCGGGTGGGACGCCACGGGCCCGCGCGAGGCCCTCATCCTGCAGACGGCCCTCATCCTCGGGTCCATCGGTGCCGCGGAGCAGGTGCGTCGCCGCCCGTCCGCACGGCGCCCGCCGCGGTGACGCCGCCGGGCCCTGTGCGCCACACACAAGGGATCCTCGCAATCTTGTGATGGATCATCCACCGCTCGTCGGCAATCGTTGGCAGACTGGGTGGGTGATTGTCGTCGTCTGCCCTGGACAGGGCTCGCAGACCCCCGGTTTCCTCGCCCCCTGGCTCGACCTCGACGGCGCCGAGGAGCGTCTCGCCTCCTTCTCCGAGGCGGCCGAGGTCGACCTCCGCACCCACGGCACCGAGTCCGACGCCGACACCATCCGTGACACGCGCATCGCGCAGCCGCTGATCGTCGCCGCGTCGCTCCTCGCCGGAGACGCCCTCGTGCAGCGGTCCGGCCGCCGTGCGGACGGCATCGCCGGTCACTCGGTCGGCGAGGTCGCCGCCCTCGTGGGCAGCGGGGTGATCGACGAGACGACCGGCATGCGTCTGGTGGGGATCCGCGGCCGCGCGATGGCCGATGCCGCCGCGCAGACCCCCACGGGCATGAGCGCGGTGCTGGGCGGCGACGAAGACGCGCTGCTCGCCCGCCTGGCCGAGCTCGGCCTGTCCCCCGCCAACTACAACGGCGGCGGCCAGATCGTGGTCGCCGGACCACTGCCGGCACTGGCTGCTCTGGCCGAGGAGCCGGTGAAGGGCACGCGCGTGGTGCCGCTGCAGGTCGCCGGTGCGTTCCACACCTCGTACATGGGCTCGGCGGTCGCCGCGCTCCGCGACGCGGTGGCCGACGTGTCCCCCGTCGACCCCGACATCACGCTCTGGACCAACCGCGACGGCTCCGTGGTCTCCGACGGCGCGCAGGCTCTCTCGTATCTCGTCGACCAGGTGTCCTCGCCGGTGCGCTGGGACCTCTGCATGGCGTCGTTCGCCGAGGCGGGCGTCACCGGGGTCATCGAGCTCGCCCCCGCCGGCGCCCTCGTCGGCCTCGCCAAGCGCGGGCTCCGTGGTGTGCCGACCGTCGCCGTCAAGACCCCCGAAGACCTCGACGCAGCCGTCGCGCTGCTGAACGGAGACGCCGCATGAGCGCCACGCTCGCCCAGCTCACCGGCCCCGCGTACACCCGCATCTACTCGTACGGTGCCGCGCGCGGCGAGAACGCCGTCCCGAACGACGACCTGATCGGTCCGATCGACTCGAGCGACGAGTGGATCCGCCAGCGCACCGGCATCGTGACTCGCGTGCGCGCCGACAAGGGAACGGATGCGATCGACCTGGCCACCGCCGCGGCCGCCGAGGCCATCGAGAAGTCGGGCGTCCCCGCCGACCAGGTCGACCTCGTGATCGTCGCGACGATCAGCAACCCGAAGCAGACGCCCTCGGTCTCGGCGATCGTCGCCGACCGCGTCGGTGCGAACCCGGCGGCCGCCTACGACATCAACGCCGCCTGTGCGGGGTATGCGTACGCGATCGCGCAGGCCGACGCGCTCATCAAGGCCGGTACGGCACGCCACGCTCTCGTGATCGGCACCGAGAAGCTGTCCGACGTGGTCGACCCCACCGACCGCAGCATCTCGTTCCTGCTCGGCGACGGTGCCGGCGCTGCACTGATCGGCCCCAGCGAGACGCCGGGCATCTCCCCCGCCGTGTGGGGTTCGGACGGCTCCAAGGCCGACGCCGTGGGCATGAACGCCACCCTCACCGAGTTCCGCGACGGCGAGGTGCCGTGGCCCACGCTGCGCCAAGAGGGCCCGACCGTCTTCCGCTGGGCGGTGTGGGAGATGGTGAAGGTCGCCCGTGAGGCACTGGACAAGGCGGGCGTGACCGCGGAGGACCTCGCCGCGTTCATCCCTCACCAGGCGAACATGCGCATCATCGACGAGTTCGCCAAGCAGCTCGGTCTGCCGGAGACCACGGCGATCGCCCGCGACATCGAGACGACGGGCAACACCTCGGCCGCCTCCATCCCGCTCGCGAGCCACCGCCTCCTGGCTGAACACCCCGAGCTTTCGGGTGGGCTGGCGCTGCAGATCGGCTTCGGCGCCGGTCTCGTGTTCGCCGCACAGGTCGTCGTCCTCCCCTGAGTCCGCGCCGACCTTCCCTAGACTGTTCCACGGTTCCTAATACACCCCGTAAGAAAGAGGAAGACCACCATGGCTTTCACCAACGATGAGGTCCTCTCCGGCCTCGCAGAGCTCATCACCGACGAGACCGGCATCAACGCCTCCGAGGTCGCCCTGGAGAAGTCGTTCACCGACGACCTCGACATCGACTCGATCTCGATGATGACGATCGTCGTCAACGCCGAGGAGAAGTTCGGCGTGACCATTCCCGACGACGAGGTCAAGAACCTCAAGACCGTCGGCGACGCGGTCAACTTCATCGTCGCGGGCCAGGAGTAACACGGCAGGATGCCACCCCCGCTGCGGCGGGGCGTGGCATCCTCCGCTCTGCCCATCTCCCGCACGACTCCCGTTCGACAAGGAACCACCTTCATGACCAAGCGCATCGTCGTCACCGGCATCGGCGCCACGTCCGCCATCGGCGGGACGGCTCCCGAGAACTGGACCAACCTCCTCGCCGGGGTGTCCGGCACCCGCACGATCGAGCACGACTGGGTGCAGCAGTACGAGCTGCCCGTCACGTTCGCCGCCTCGGCGATCGTCCGCCCCGAAGAGGTGCTGCCGCGCCACGAGGCCAAGCGTCTGGACCCGTCTTCGCAGTTCGCGTTGATCGCGGCACGCGAGGCCTGGGCCGACGCCGGTTCCCCCGAGGTCGCCCCCGAGCGCCTCGGCGTCGACTTCGCGACCGGCATCGGCGGCCTGTGGACCCTGCTGGACGCGTGGGACACGCTGCGCGAGAAGGGACCGCGCCGCGTCATGCCGCTGACGGTCCCGATGCTCATGCCCAACGCTGCCGCGGGCAACCTCTCGCTGCAGTTCGAGGCCCGCGCCTACGCGCAGACCGTGGTGAGCGCCTGTGCCTCGAGCACCGAGTCCCTCATCCACGCCTTCCACCACCTGCAGGAGGGTCTCGCCGACGTCGTGATCGCCGGCGGCACCGAGTCCGCGATCCACCCCATCACGATGGCGGCGTTCGCCTCCGCGCAGGCCCTCTCCCGCCGCAACGACGACCCGGCCCACGCATCGCGTCCGGGCGCGATCGACCGCGACGGCTTCGTGATGGGCGAGGGAGCGGCCGCGCTGATCCTCGAGACCGAAGAGCACGCCAAGGCTCGCGGCGCCAAGATCTACGGCTACATCCTGGGCGGCGGCGTCACGGCCGACGCCTACCACATCACGGGCAACGACCCGGAGGGCAACGGCGCGGCCCGTGCGGTCACGCAGGCTCTCGAGGAGGCCGGCATCACGGCCGACCAGGTCACGCACATCAATGCCCACGCCACCTCGACGCCGGTGGGCGACCCGAACGAGTACACAGCGCTCAAGAAGGTCTTCGGCGACCGGATCGATGAGATCCCGGTGTCGGCCACCAAGGCGTCGACCGGGCACCTGCTCGGCGGCACCGGCGCGCTGGAGGCGATCTTCTCGATCCTCGCGCTGCGCGACCGGGTCGCCCCTCCGACGATCAACATGACGGAGCCCGATCCCGAGGTCCCGTTCCGCCTGTCGGGAGAGCCGATGCCCCTGGGCGACGGACCGCAGATCGCGATCAGCAACTCCTTCGGCTTCGGCGGACACAACGCGGTGCTCGTGGTGGGCAGCGCCGACTGACGACCCCGTACGATACGACGAGGCCCCCGGGACGTCCCGGGGGCCTCGTCCTGTCTCGACGGACCCGGCTCAGCCGTTCGAGGCGGCGAGCCGCTGCGACCGGGCCCTGCGGCGCCGCTCGATGCGGGGAAGGAACCAGCCGATGAGCGGACCGACGCCGAACGCGAAGAGCACGGTCCCCACACCCACCGGGCCGCCCAGCAGGAATCCGATGAGGAGCACCGAACCCTCGATCACGGTCCTGGCGAGCCAGACCGGCCATCCGGTGGTGCGGACGAGACCCGTCATCAGTCCGTCCCGCGGGCCGGGACCGAAGTCGGCGGCGATGTAGAGCCCGGTGGCGAAGGCCAGCAGCACGAGTCCGAACACGAACATGGGCGCGCCGATCCACACGTTCGGCGGGGAGGGCAGTGCCAGCAGCGCGAGGTCGGCGCTGGGGCCGATCAGGAGGGCGTTGAGCAGGGTGCCGAGACCGACGCGCTGGCGCAGCGGGATCCACAGCAGCAAGACCACGATCGACACCAGCACGGTGACGGCGCCGTAGCCGAGGCCGCTCCGTCCCGCGACACCGAGCGCGAGCACGTCCCACGGCGCCACACCGATGCCCCCGCGGACCATGAACGCCAGCGCGATGCCGTAGAGCATCAGTCCGATGACGAGCTGGACCAGGCGCTCCGCGAGGTCGCGAGGGCTCGTGGCGCGGACGGGCAGGAGGATGGAGCGCAGGAGCATCTCTCCATCGTGGAACGACGGGAGCCGCGGTCGCCGAGACCACTGCGACAAAAGTGGCCTGCGTATAGCAGTCCACTTTGCGGCAAGCTGGAGTCATGTCCTCACGACTCGTGGAACAGCTCGGAGCGCGCAGCGTCGCCGGCGCCTCGGCCACCGCCCTGGCCCGCCAGATCACCGCGCTCATCCTCGACGGTCGGCTCACGGTGGGGGAACGACTGCCCAGCGAGCGTGCTCTCGCGGTCGAGCTGCGCCGCTCCCGCTCGACCATCACGCGCGTGTACGGCCTGCTGGAGGCGGACGGCTACGTCACGCGCCACCACGGCGGCAGCACCCGGGTCGCACTCCCCCACGGCCCCGCGCTGCCGGGACAGGACGGCGACGGCGACGCGATCGACCTCTCCATCGCCTCGATGGACTCCACCCCCGGGCTGTACGACGCGACCGTGCGCTCACTCCCGCGACTCGCGGCGCTGCGCGGCACGAGCGGCTACTCGCTGCAGGGGCTTCCGGAGCTGCGCGAGGCGCTCGCGCAGCGCTTCACGGAACGCGGGGCCGACACCACCGCGGACGAGATCATCGTGACGTCCGGAGCGCTCAACGCCGTGAACCTGATCCTCACCGCGATCGGGCGTCGGGGCGAACGCGCACTCGTAGAACAGCCCACCTTCCCCCACGCGCTCGAAGCCCTCCATCGGCACGGCTACCGCCTGGTGCCCACGCCGGTCGATACGGACGGCTGGGACACCCGCCACGTCACGGACACGCTGCTGAGCGCGAGGCCTCACGTCGCCTATCTCATCTCCGACTTCCACAACCCGACCGGTGCCACCCTTCCGCAGGAGGAGCGCTCCCGCATCGCCGCCACCGCACGCCACGTGGGAACCCATCTGATCGTCGACGAGACCACAGCCGAGCTCGACATCGACCGCGGCTGGGCTCCTGTCCCCCTCGCCGCGGAGGGACCGCACGTCATCACCGTCGGCTCGATGTCGAAGATCGCGTGGGGCGGGATGCGCATCGGGTGGATCCGGGCCGAGCGTTCCGTGATCGCGCGCCTGCTCGCCGTCCGCCCCTCGTTCGAGCTGGGCACCGCGCTGCTCGAGCAGTGCATCGCGGTCGAGCTGCTGCGCGACATGCCTGCACTCGGCGCGCACGTGCGCAGCCGGCTCACGGCGGGACGCGCTGCCGTCGCCGAGGGCCTCACGCACCTGCCCGGCGTGCGGATGCCGCGCACCCCGGGCGGCCTGTCGGCCTGGATCGATCTGGGCGCGCCGGTCTCGACGGCGTTGTCGCTCGCCGCCCGCGAGCAGGGCCTGATCCTGCCCCCGGGGCCGCGCTTCACGACCGGCGGGGTGCTGGAGCGGCGGCTCCGCATCCCGATCACCCTTCCGCCGGAGCGCACGGCGGAGGCGATGGCCCGTCTCGCCCTGGCGTGGGGCGACCTGGTGGGAGGCAGCCGACAGCCCGCGGCGGAGATGCGCCACGCGGCTGTCATCTGACGACGAAGACCCCGCCGCGGCATCCGTGGCGGGGTCTTCGTCGAGCGGGGCGAGGATACGTCTTCTCAGCGTCCGGGATCACTCACCGGAATCCGATACTCACGCCTCCCGCGCCCCCGGTCTGCGGGCCGGTCAACCGACCTTGTGGAGCCAGACGACGCGCGCATCGTCACTGGCGTGGCGGAACGGTTCGAGCTCCTCGTCCCAGGCGGAGCCGAGCGCGATGTCCAGCTCGCGCTGCAGCTCGACGGCGTTCCCTGCGGCGATCTCCATCGCGTAGCGGATGCGGTCCTCGCCGATCACGATGTTGCCGGCGGCGTCGGTCTGCGCGTAGTGGATGCCGAGATCCGGAGTGTGCAGCCAGCGTCCGCCGTCACTGCGGGGCGTCGGGTCTTCCGTGACCTCGAAGCGCAGGTGCTCCCAGCCGCGGATCGCGGTCGCGAGCGCAGCACCCGTGCCGACGGGGCCGTCCCAGTAGAACTCGGCGCGCCGGGCGCCGTCGAGGACCGGCTGCTCCGTCCAGTCGAAGTTCACCGCACGCCCGATAGCGCGACCGACCGCCCATTCCAGGTGCGGGCAGAGCGCGCGAGGCGCCGAGTGGATGAACACCACTCCGCGTGCGTAAGCCGTCGCCATGATCTCTCCGTTTCATCAGGTGCGTCTTCCCCTACGACCTGACCCACGAAGTGGCGAGAGTATGCGGTTGTGCGCCCATTCTCGCGGAGTTCCGCATAAATCACAAGCGTGTGATTCCATGACGAAGGCCCCGGTCGAACGACCGGGGCCTTCGTCGTATCAGCGGAGGATCACGCCTCGCTCATGGCCTGCTTGACCTGCTGGCCCTTGGCGGCGTAGTACGCGGCGCGCGCCGCGTCCTTGCGCGCCTGCTCGGCGTAGCCGAACTCCAGCACGTCCTGCGGGACCTCGACGTTCGGGACGTCGTCGGTGCCGTGGTACTTCTCGATGTAGGCGTCGAGCTCGGGGCCCGAGGTCCACGACGTGATCAGGCAGTAGCGCGGGTCGGTGCCGTTGTGGGTGGCAGCATGCCACAGGCGCTGTGTGTCCACGATCAGCTGCGCGCCGGCCGGCAGTGCGATGCGGTACTCGATGCTCGGGTCGGTGCGGTTCTCGCGCAGGACGAAGTAGCTGTCCTTGTCGTCGGTGAGGTTGAAGAAGCCGCGGACGACCCAGCCGGTCCCGTCGGGGTTCAGGCGGTTGTTGTCGTCCTGGTGCAGGTTGTACAGGCAGTCGCCGTACGGGGTGGGCTGCAGCTCGATGATGCGGCACCGACCGACGTTGGCACCCGGCTCCTGCGCGCGACGCGTCAGGTTCGGTGCCTTCGCGACCTGGGAGTCGATCCAGACGCCGTCCTTGTCGGTGCGCGGCGGCTTGTGGTTCCAGAAGCCGTTGCACTCGATGTCGCCGAAGGCGCTGGCGAGGGGCGCGAACCGGGTGTCGCCCGAGGACTTCCAGTCGTTGTACTCGACGTCCAGCCACTCCTTGGGGTCGGCCTCCTGGTCGTAGCTGTCGAGGACGACGAAGCCCTTCTCCTCCAGCGCTGCGGACTTGATGTATCCCATGATCGAGTCATGTTCCTTTCATCGGGGGCCAGCACGTTTTAACAGGCCCTGATAAGGCAAGCCTAACAGCGGGGCTCGCCGCCTCCCCGGAGGGCGGCCGTGCATAACCCGAATAGACTGGGCGGGGCGTCGAGCGCGTTCTCGGCGCCCGTCGCAACGGGAGGATCAGACACCAGCATGAGCACCGCGACCAACGTCGAGGCGACAGCAGTCAACACGATCGAATGGCTCGCGGCGGGACGCACGACCATCGTCGTCCCCGTGTATCAGCGGCAGTACCGGTGGGACATCGGCGGCTGCGAACGGCTCCTGTCCGACGTCCGCGCGGTCGCGGCGGAAGACGACGCCCACCGTCACTTCCTCGGCTCGATCCTCTCCGCGCAGGACGGCAGCGGTGAGGACGCCGACCTCATCCTGATCGACGGACAGCAGCGGATCACCACGCTCATGCTCCTCGTCGCCGCCCTGCATCACGCGGTCCGCGACACCGATCCGGCCCTCGCCGCCGAGCTCTCCCGCGTGCTCGTCCTGGCGGACGCTCCCGGACGCACCAAGCTCCGACCCCACGACGCATGGGCCGAGCTGTACGAGTCCGTCGTCCTCGACCGCCGCGACGACCTCGACCGCGAGTCGCGGTTCGACGACAACTACGCGTTCTTCCGCAGCCAGATCCACGTCGACGAAGTGCCGCTGATCTGGCGGGGGCTGCAGCGCCTGGAGCACGTGTCGATCACGCTGGGCCCCCGTGCCAACGCGCAGCAGATCTTCGAGAGCCTCAACTCCACCGGTGAGCCGCTGCGCGACCACGAGCTCATCCACAACTACATCCTGATGGGCCTGAGCCACGCCGAACAGCTCGACGTCGAGTCGCGCTTCTGGCTGCCCATCGAACAGCACACCGGCGAGGCGATCGGCGCGTTCTGGCGCCACTACCTCGTCATGGTCACCGGCCGAGAGGTCGCGGCGAACGGCGAGCACGGCGTGTACAGCGCGTTCCGCCAGTCGTTCCCGCGCGTCGACGTCGCGCACCTCCAGGCCGATGCCGCGAACTGGCGGCACTTCGCGGAGCTCTACGGCATCCTGCTCGACCCGTCACGGGAGCCCGACCTCGAGATCGCGCGGCAGCTGCGGGCCGTCAACACGTTCGGACGCTCGTCGTATCCGCTGGTGCTCAACGCCTACAGCGACCACGTCCGCGGACGCATCGACCGAGCCGAGTTCCTGCAGACGCTCGAGTGGCTGCAGGCCATGTACCTCCGCCGCGTGCTGGTGAATCTGCCGACCGAGCGCCTGATCGCGCGGCTCTGCCGGGCGCGCGCGAACGGTCAGGAAGCGCTTGCCCGTGCGATCGCCCGCATCACGCCGTCGGACGAGCGTGTGAGCGCCGTCCTGAAGTACAGCGAGCTGCCTTACCCCGCCTATGTGCTCGGGCGACTCGAAGGCGTCGACGAGGTCGAGGGCTTCGATGTCGAGCACATCGTCCCGGCCGTCCCCGGTGACGCGTGGTCGGGCGACGGCGTGCGTCCGTGGAGCGAGTACAGCGAGGACGAGCAGAACAGCCACCGCGCGCTCGCTCCCACGCTGGGCAACCTCACGCTGCTCGAGCAGGGGCTGACCGAGCGCGTGTTCGGAGCATCGTTCCCGGTCAAGCGCGACGTGGCCTACGCGCGCAGCACCGTGCCGGCCACGCGAGAGCTGACCGCCGCTGCGGCCTGGGGCACCGCCGCCATCACGGCCCGCACGGTCGCGCTGACGACCGAGCTGCTGCGGATCTGGGCCCGCCCTGCCCTGCCGGAGATCGACGACGACGGCCTCACCCCGATCCTCGACGCCGTCCGCCGGCGCGGCTGGCCGGCCGGCTGGGAGCGCGAGTTCGACTACGTCGAGTACCGCGGAGAGCGCTGGGAGGTCTACGACGTCAAGCACCTCTTCAACCGCGTGTTCCGGCGTGCGTGGACCGACACCCGTGAGGCGGCCGTCGCGTACTGCGCCGCGCACGGCGGCCCCGTCTACGACGCCCAGGCGTGGAAGGGCCAGTGGGACCGGCTCGACGACGAGCACTCGCTGTACATGGGGTGGGACTCGAACTACATGATGACCGCGGTGCAGGGCGTGCTGGAGGAGTCCGGGCTCGCCTCCGAGGTCTTCGTCAAGTACTCCTACATCGGGAACGTGATGTGACATGACCACCACCGTCCGCCGCCGCCTGCTCGACCTGACGATCGACGAGCACACCCTGACCGTGCCGCTCGTGTGGGACGACCCCGCCGACGCGCGCACCATCGACGTGTTCGCCGCGGTGGTCGCACGCGAGGGCGGAGAGCAGCTGCCGTACCTGGTCTTCCTGCAGGGCGGCCCTGGGCACGAGGCGCCGCGGCCGTTCCACTCCTCCACCGCCCCGGCGTGGCTCGACCAGGCGCTCGCGCACTACCGGGTCGTGCTGCTCGACCAGCGGGGCACCGGTCGTTCCACCCCCGTCGGCGACGACGACCTCGCTCAAGGAGCCGACGCGGCGGCCGAGCACCTGACCCACCTGCGCGCCGATGCGATCGTGCGCGACGCCGAGGCGATGCGCGAGCACCTCGGTGCCACCACCTGGAGCGTGCTGGGTCAGTCGTTCGGCGGGTTCACCACGCTCGCCTACCTGTCGACCGATGCCGGGTCGCTGCGCGACGTGTTCATCACCGGCGGCCTCAGCACCGTCGAGCGGCACCCCGACGAGGTCTACGCGCTG
Organism: Microbacterium sp. K35; assembly: GCF_004794375.1. Taxonomy (NCBI): domain Bacteria; kingdom Bacillati; phylum Actinomycetota; class Actinomycetes; order Micrococcales; family Microbacteriaceae; genus Microbacterium; species Microbacterium sp. K35. The sequence goes on from NZ_SSDM01000182.1 coordinate 26,059, forward strand.
TGCTACGACAAGATGCGCATGGCCTCCGAGCGCTACTACCGCCGGTTCCCCGAGCACCGCGACACCATGCGCCGACTGATCGACCTCGCCGACGAGGGCCGCATCGTCCTGCCGGACGGCGAGGTCGTCTCGCGCTCGCGCCTGCGCTCGGTCGGCTCCGCGCTCGGCACCGACGACGGATGGCAGACGGTGTGGTCGCTCCTGGAGCGCGACCCCTCGTCGAACGCCTTCCGGTACGACCTGATGCACGCCATGCCCTTCGGCGGCCGCAATCCGCTGTACTACGTGTTCCATGAGTCGAGCTACGCGAGCGGCCATGCAACCCGGTGGTCGGCCGAGCGCGTCGAACCCGCCGACTTCCAGGACGATCCCACGCTGTTCACGGGCGAGCACATCCGCCGCGAGTGGACCGACACGGTTCCGGCGCTGCGGCCGTGGCGAGAGGTCACTCTGGCCCTGGCCGAGCACGCCTGGCCGCAGATCTACGATCCCGCGGCGATCACCGCCTCGGGTGCGACGGGAGCCGCCGCCGTGTACGTGGATGACGTGTACGTGCCGCTCGAGTTCTCGCTCGAGACCGCGCGACTGCTCCCCGGGGTATCCCTGTGGGTGACGAGCGAACACGAGCACAACGGCTTGCGGACGGGCCAGGTGCTCTCCCGCCTGATCGACCTCGCCGCGGGTCGACGCCTGCGCTGACGCCCCACGGCGACACTGCAGCCGCCTATCCTGGGGGCATGCGAGACGTCATGGCGTGGGCGACGGTCGCGCTGGTCCTGGTCACGGGTCCCGCGCTGCTGATCGCCGGGATGCGGCACACGTTCTCGCGCAAGCCTGTCGAGGAGAAGTACGAGCACGCGACCGGCGGCGGGCTCGTCGGCGCATTCGACAGCGTGTGGTCCCCCTCTGCTCACGAAGCCGGCCAGGAGCGCGATCGGCAGACACGGCGCACCGCCCCCTCCCCCTCCCCGGGCGACCCGCCCGACCGCATCCGCGGCACCAGGATCATCATCGACCTGTGACGGGCGCCGGGAATGACGAAGGCCCCGCGTTCCGAGGAACGCGGGGCCTTCGTCGGGGGTCCTTACTTGGAGGAGCCGCCGAAGCCCTTGAAGCGCTGGTTGAACTTCTCGACGCGACCGGCCGAGTCCATGATGCGCTGCTTGCCCGTGTAGAAGGGGTGCGAAGCCGAGGAGATCTCGACGTCGATCACCGGGTACTCCACGCCGTCCAGCTCGATGGTCTTGTCGCTGGTGACGGTGGAACGGGTGAGGAAGGTCTCGCCCGAGCCGAGGTCGCGGAACACGACGGCCTGGTAGTCGGGGTGAATGTCAGTCTTCATGGGATTCCTTAGTTGCTGCCCTGGATTGTGCCAGGGACGAGGGAAGTCTGCGGTGCAGAGAGCACCAAGGGTCGATTCTATCAGATGCCGCGTCAGGACGCGGCGCGGGCGGCGTAGCGGCCACCCTCCTGAGACAGCGTGATCGGCATCCCGAACGCGGCCGTCAGCGACTCGCTCGTGAGCGACTCCTCGATCGGCCCCGCCGCGACGACGACGCCGTCACGCAGCAGCAGCACGTGCGTGAAACCGACCGGGATCTCCTCCACGTGGTGCGTCACCATCAGCATCGCGGGCGTCGACGGCGCCGAGGCGTACCCGCCGAGCAGGGCGAGCAGCTCCTCACGCGAGCCGAGGTCGAGCGAGGCCGTCGGCTCGTCGAGCAGCAGCAGCTCCGGGTCGGTCATGACGGCGCGCGCGATCTGGACACGCTTCTGCTCGCCGTCGCTGAGCGTGCCGAACGTGCGGTCGGCGAGGTGATCCAGACGCCAATCGCGCAACACGCGGAGGGCGCGGCGCTCATCGATGTCCTCATAGCTCTCGTTCCACCGGCCGAGCACCGAGTACGCGGCCGTGAGCACCGTGTTGAGCACGGTCTCGTCACGCGGAACCCGCTTGGCCATCGCGGAGGAGGCGAACCCGATCCGGGGGCGGATCTCGAACACGTCGGTGCGACCGAGCGTCTCGCCCAGCACGGTGACCGTGCCGGCCGTCGGGTGCATGAGCGTGTCGGCCAGTTGCAGCAGCGTGGTCTTGCCCGCGCCGTTCGGCCCGAGGATCACCCATCGCTGATCGTCGGCGACCTGCCAGGTCACGTGATCGATGATGTTGCGCCCCTCTCGGCGCACGACGACGTCAGCGAAATCCAGAGCGATCGGCATGCGGCCAGCCTATCGGCTCAACGGATCAGCTCCGCGTAGAGCGCGCGGGTCGCTTCCGCGATCGCGGTCCAGCTGAACTGGGTCCGCGCCCGCTCCCGTCCGGCTTCACCGTATGCGCGGGCGCGCTCCGGATCCGTCGCGACCTCGGTCAGCACGGCGGCCAGGTCGGCGACGAAGCGCTCCGGGTCGATCGGGGTGCCCGTGCCGTCCTGCACCTGCTCGATCGGCACCAGGCGGCCGGTCACGCCGTCGTCGACCACCTCCGGGATCCCACCCGTGGCCGTGCCGACGACCGCGGCGCCGCACGCCATCGCCTCCAGGTTCACGATGCCCAGCGGCTCGTACACCGAGGGGCACACGAACGTGGTCGCTGCGGCGAGGATGGCCGACAGCTCATCGCGGGGGAGCATGCGCTCGATCCAGATGACGCCCTCGCGAGTCTGCTGCAAAAGCCGCACCCCCTCCTGCACCTCGGCCATGATCTCCGGGGTGTCCGGGGCGCCGGCGCACAGCACCAGCTGCACCTCCGGCGGCAGGAGCCGGGCCGCCTGGAGCAGGTACGGCAGTCCCTTCTGCCGGGTGATCCGCCCGACGAACACCACGGACGGGCGAGCGGGGTCCATGCCGATCGACTCCAGGAACGCGGCGTCCTCGACCGGCCGCCAGCGCTCCACATCGATGCCGTTGTGGATCACCCGGACACGCGCGGGGTCCACCCCGGGATAGCTGCGCAGGATGTCGGCGCGCATCCCCGCGCTCACCGCGACGACGGCGGCCGCGTTCTCGTACGCCAGCTTCTCGATCCCGCTCGACACCGCGTAGCCGCCGCCGAGCTGCTCCGCCTTCCACGGTCGCAGTGGCTCCAGGCTGTGCGCGGTCAGCACATGCGGGATGCCGTGCAGCTGCGACGCGAGGTGACCGGCGAAGTTCGCGTACCAGGTGTGGCTGTGCACGAGGTCGGCCCCGCCGATCGCGGCGACGATCTCGAGGTCGGTGCCCAGCGTCTGCAGCGCCGGGTTCGCGCCGGCCAGTCCGGTCGGCGTGCGGTACGCGAACGTGCCCTCCTCCTCGCGCGGCGCACCGAAGGCGCGGACCGTCACATCGATGCTCTCGCGCAGGGCGGCGACCAGCTCAGCCACGTGCACTCCGGCGCCGCCGTAGATCTCCGGCGGGTACTCCTTGCTGATCATCTCGACTCGCATGCCTAGACGCTAGCGACCGGCTTGTCCAGACGCTAGTTTCCCCGGCGCGGCGGCATCTATGGTGGAGCCATGTCCGCTCCAAAGAAGGTCTTCGGGATCATCCTCGCCGGCGGCGAGGGCAAGCGACTCATGCCGCTGACAGGGGATCGTGCGAAGCCTGCCGTGCCGTTCGGCGGCCAGTACCGCCTGATCGATTTCGCCATCTCCAACCTGATCAACTCGGGCCTGCGTCAGATCGTGGTGCTCACCCAGTACAAGTCCCATAGCCTGGACCGGCACATCTCGCAGACCTGGCGGATGTCGGCGCTGCTCGACTCGTACGTCGCCTCCGTCCCCGCGCAGCAGCGACTGGGCAAGCGCTGGTTCTCCGGCTCGGCCGACGCGATCCTGCAGAGCATGAACCTGATCAACGACGAGAAGCCGGACATCGTCGTGGTGATCGGCGCCGACCACGTCTACCGCATGGACTTCCGCCAGATGCTCGAGGCGCACATCGAGTCGGGCGCCAAGGCCACCGTGGCCGGCATCCGGCAACCGCTCGCCCTCGCCTCGCAGTTCGGCGTGATCGACGCGGACCCGGAGTCCGGACGCATCCGGCAGTTCCTCGAGAAGCCGACCGACGCCACCGGTCTCGCGGACTCCCCCCACGAGGTCCTGGCCTCGATGGGCAACTACATCTTCGATGCGGACGCCCTGATCGCCGCCGTCGAGGCGGACGGCGAGTCCCCGACGTCGAGCCACGACATGGGTGGCGACATCGTGCCGTACTTCGTCGACCGCGGCGAGGCCGGCTACTACGACATGAAGCAGAACGACGTCCCCGGCTCGTCGCCGCGCGACCGCTCCTACTGGCGGGATGTGGGGACGATCGACTCGTTCTTCGACGCGCACCGTGATCTGATCTCGACACTGCCCGTGTTCAACCTCTACAACATGGAGTGGCCGATCCACTCGCAGGCGGTGAACTCGCCGCCTGCGAAGTTCGTGCGCGATTCCGTCGGCCGCATCGGCAACGCGATCGACTCGATCGTGTCCCTCGGCTCCGTCTTGTCCGGCACGCACCTCGAGCGGAGCGTGGTGGGACCGTGGACCCTGGCCGGTGGCGGTTCGACCATCACCGACTCCGTCGTGTTCGATCATGTGCACGTCGGGCAGGGCGCTCGCGTGCACCGGGCGATCCTCGACAAGAACGTCGTCCTCGCGGACGGCGCGACGGTCGGTGTGGACCGTGAGCGAGACCTCGCGCGCGGCTTCACCGTAACGGAGTCGGGCATCACCGTGGTCGGCAAGGGCGTCTTCATCGAGCGCTGAGCCGTCACGCCGTCCGGGCCCGTGCGCCCGCATCGCTAGGCTCGGAGGGTGACCTCCGCGCGCTTCCTCGTCGTCCTCGATGCCGATTCCACGCTCATCCGCAACGAGGTGATCGAGCTCCTCGCCGACGAGGCCGGTCGCCGCGCGGAGGTGCAGGCCGCCACCGAGGCCGCGATGCGGGGCGAGATCGACTTCGCATCCAGCCTCCGCTCGCGCGTCGCCGCACTGGAGGGGGTGCCGGTGTCGGCGTTCGAGCGCGTCCGCGCCCGGATCGAGCCGACCCCGGGCGTCCGCGAGCTCACCGCCGCCGTGCACGCGCGCGGTGGCGTGGTGGGCGTCGTGTCCGGCGGGTTCCACGAGATCCTCGACCACATCGCTCCCGAGCTCGGCGTCGACCGGTGGCGCGCCAACCGCCTCGAGGTCGCGGACGGCAGGCTGACCGGTCGTGTCGACGGCGACATCGTCGATGGGCAGGCCAAGGCCTCCTGGCTGCAGACCTGGGCGGACGACCTCGGGGTGCCGGCGCACGCCACCATCGCCATCGGTGACGGGGCGAACGATCTGCCCATGATGGCCGTCGCCGGACTCGGACTCGCGTTCAACGCGAAGCCGGCCGTCCGGGAGGCCGCGAGCCTCGTCGTCGCCACGCAGGATCTCGCCGAGGTCATCCCTCTCCTGCCGTGAGGGCGGTGGTGGATGTCGGCGGCCAGCGCTAGCGTCGCCGCATGGACATCATCCTCATCCCCGGACTCTGGCTCGACGCGCGCAGCTGGGACGACGTGATACCGGCGCTGGAGCAGGCAGGACACCGCACCCATCCGCTCACCCTTCCCGGTCTCGGGGCTTCCGGTCCGGCCGCCTCCGACATCGGCATGGCGGAGTGGGTGGCCGCGGGCGTGGCCGCCGTCGATGAGGTCGAGGGCGACGTGGTCGTCGTCGGTCACAGCGGAGGCGGCAATGTGGCCTGGGGAGTCGCCGACGCGAGGTCCGAGCGCGTGCGGCGCGTGATCTTCGTCGACACGGTGCCGCCGCCGCCCGGTTCGGGCATCAATGAGTTCGAGGTCGTCGACGGTGCCGTCCCGTTCCCCGGGTGGGACTTCTTCCCCGACGAGGATGTGCACGACCTCGACGACGCGACACGGGCCCGCACGGTCGGGCTGACGCAGAGCGTGCCGGGACGCGTGCCCGCGGACGAGATCCAGCTCGAGAACCCCGCGCGCCACTCCGTGCCGGTGACGCTGCTCATGGGCGGGCTCGACGAGGAGGCGTTCGAGGCGACGATCGCACAGTGGGGTGCATACGCGGAGGAATTCCACGCCATCGCCGACGCCGAGGTCGTGCGCATCGGGTCCGGCCACTGGCCGCAGTTCTCGGTTCCGCAGCGCCTGGGTGAGCTGCTGGTCGCCGCCGTCGCCCGGTGAGTCCGACGTGCGGACGGGTCGGAGCCCGGGCCTCTCAGCGCGTCAGTGGCCCATCCCGAGGCCGCCGTCGACGGGGATGACGGCACCCGAGATGTAGGCGGCATCATCGCTCGCGAGCCAGGTGACCACACCCGCGACCTCATCCGCCGTCGCGAACCTTCCGGCGGGAATGCTGGCCTGGTACTGCTTCTGCGTCTCCTCCGGGAGCTCCGCGGTCATGTCGGTCTCGATGAACCCGGGCGCGACGACGTTGGCGGTGATGCCGCGGGCCCCGAGCTCGCGCGTGATCGACCGGGCGAAGCCGACCAGGGCGCTCTTCGACGCTGCGTAGTTGACCTGACCGGCGGAGCCGTAGAGCCCGACGACGCTGGAGATGAGGATGATGCGTCCGAACCGTGCGCGCAGCATGCCCTTCGACGCACGCTTGACGACGCGGAAGGTGCCGCCGAGGTTGGTGGCGACCACGCTGTCGAAGTCGTCCTCGCTCATGCGCAGCAGGAGGGTGTCCTTCGTGATCCCGGCGTTGGCCACCACGACCTCGACCGGGCCGAGCTGCTGCTCGACCTCGGTGAACGCGGCATCGAGGGACGCGGCATCGGTGACATCGGCGCGCACCGTGAGCGTGCCCTCCGGACCCTCGCCGCTGCGGGCGGTGACGGCCACGCGGTACCCCTCTCGCACGAAGCGCTCGGCGATGGCGCGGCCGATGCCGCGGTTGCCTCCGGTGACGAGGACGACGCGGTCAGCACTCATGGGGGCACTCCTGCTCTGGTCGGGGGTCGCGTTTCCGAGCCGTGAACGATCCTAGCGACTGCAGCGAGCGTGCCCCGGGCGGAATCGGGGCGCCGCCGAGCCCGCACCGGCGTAGGCTGGAAGCATCGTGAAGAACGCACGTCGAGTCCCGGCCGTCACCTCTCTCCCCCAGTCTCCCGGGGACGAGAGCGACCACCGCGTGCGCCGCTACGCGCTCACGATGACGATCCGCATCGTGTGCTTCGGCCTGATGTTCTTCGTGCAGCCGTTCGGGTGGTACACGTGGGTGTTCGCCCTGGCCGCCGCTGTGCTGCCCTACATCGCCGTGGTGTTCGCCAATGCGGGAAGCGACAGCACGGAAACCTCCGCCGAGTCGCCGTTGCAGGAGCTCGATGCGGCTCCCGGTCCTCCGCCTGTGCAGGAGGCGAACCCCGGCGTCTTCACGATCCGCGAAGGCCGCGCGGAGCAATGACCGATCTGATCTGCTCGCGCGCCGGATGCCGGAGCGCGGCGACCAGCCAGGTCGTGTGGCGCAATCCCCGCATCCACGCCCCCGACCGCGAGAAGATCTGGCTGGCGTGCCCCGAGCACGTGGACTTCCTCCGCGACTATCTGGCCGCCCGTGACTTCCCCGTGACCGTGAGAGACGGTGTGCCCTCGTGAACAACCGCCTGACCCGCTGGGGCGTCTACACCCTGATCGCGATCGGGTTCGCGATCGCCTGCGCCTTCCTGTCGCACTGGCAGTTCGAGCGCAACGAATCGCGGGCCGAGCAGATCGCGCTGGTCGAGCAGAACTACGACGCCCCCGCGGTGCCCCTCACCGAGGTGCTGGGCGACGACGACGTGCTCGATCCCGACGACGAGTGGCGCCCGGTCACCCTGCAGGGCGAGTACCTCGCCGACGAACAGCTGCTCGTGCGCAACCGCCCGCACGGGGGCACGAGCGCCTTCGAGGTGCTGGTGCCGTTCCGCGATGTCGACGGTCGCGTGCTGATCGTCGACCGGGGGTGGGTTCCGCCGGGCGAGGGTGACGTGCCGGACGCCATCCCCGCCCCACCGTCCGGCGAGGTCACGGTCACGGTGCGCCTTCGACCCGGCGAGCCGCTTCCCGCCTCCGGTCGCGGCGCGCCGGAGGGCCAGGTGCCCACGATCCATCTGCCGTCGATCTCCGAGACCATCGACGGTGGCGCCCTCACCGGCGCTTACGGGCGACTGGTGTCGGAGGACCCGGCGGGCTCGGGAACCCTCGGCGGCTTCGAGTCGCCCACCGACGATCCCGGTCCGCACCTGTCGTACGCGATCCAGTGGATCCTGTTCGCGATCATGGGGTTCATCTTCATCGGCTACATCATCCGCACCGAGATCGTGAAGCACCGCGAGGAGCTCGAGGGGAAGCCGGCACCCGTGAAGGCGCCGCGCCGGCGCGACCGCGACGCCGACGTCGAGGACGAGCTGCTCGACGCCCGCTGAGCCCGAGTGCCGCGCCGCTCAGGTGCCGGTCGTACCGCTCACGTGCCGTCCCCAGCCGCCCGGTGCCACCTCGTACACGATCCGAGTGTGCCGTCGATCGGTCGCCCCCTGCCAGAACTCCACCCGCGAGGGCTGCAGGCGCCACAGCACCCAGTCCCCGGCGGCGACCCCGTCCCGCGCGGCCGGAGACCGTGCGGCCAGGTCGGCCGCGCTCTCCGCGGGCGTC
>NZ_SSDM01000183.1:0-10527 GCF_004794375.1 Microbacterium sp. K35
AGCGCACGCCCTGGTCGCCTACACGGCCGCCGAGGCCGGGGTGCGGGCGCTGTCGCTCAAGGGGCCGTTCGCGGCCGAGTACGGGCTGCGCGACCGCCGCCCCTCCGCCGACGCCGATGTGCTCGTCCACCCCGCGGCGCTGCCCGCGCTGCGCGAGCGTCTGGAGCAGCGCGGCTGGCACACCCGCGCCGGCCGCATGCCGCCCACGTTCATCGACCTGCACTCCGTGACGCTGATCCACGACGACTGGCCGTGCGACATCGACCTGCACCGCTTCTTCCCCGGCTTCCTCGCCGCGCCCGAGGTCGTGTTCGAGCTGCTGTGGCAGCGCAGGGAGGTGCACCGCACGGGCGGCGCCGCCGTGCTCACCCCGTCCCGCGCCGGCATGGCCGCCGTCGTGGCGCTGCACGCCGCCCGCGACCCGCACGTGTCCAAGAACCGCCGTGACGCGGAGTCGGTGCGCACGGCCGTCGCGACGCGCTTCACGGCCGCGGAGGTGCGCGAGTTCTGCGACATCGTGCGCGGCGGTCGCGCGCAGTGGGTGCTGCGCGAGCTGATCGCGGAGGCGGGGCTGCCGCTCACCGCCGACGACGCCACCGCGGACGAGAAGGCGCTGTGGCTCCGGAACCAGCAGCCGGCGCCGGCGAAGGCCGCGTCGCTGTGGATCAGGGAGATCGCCGACGCCCCGCTGCGCGACAAGGTCAGGGTTCTGCTGCACGCGCTGTGGGTGCCCCGCGACGACATCCCCCGCAACGACCCGCACCGTCGGCCGAGCCGCCGCGAGGCCCTGGCCTTCCAGCGCCGGCGATGGGCCAGGGGCTTCCGGTCGCTGCGCGGGTACCTGCGCCGCCGCTGAGCCGCACGCCCGCGGGCGGCCACCGGCGTTCTCCCGGGGAACTGCGCTTGAATAGGACGCGATGTCCTCCTCCGCTCCCACCCGTGCCCAGCTGCGTGCCGACGCGCGTCGCGATGTCCCGCGTCGCGCCCCCTGGCGTCGCATCGTCTGGATCGCCCTCGGCGTCCTCGCCCTCGTGCTCGCGGTCGCCGCCGTGGTCGGGGGGATCGCGGTGTCCAAGGCGCTGACCGTGCGGGACGCCCTCACCCGGGCGATCCCGGTCGCGAGCGGTCTGCCGGCCAAGATCGTCGCCGGAGACACGGAGGGCGCCACCACCGACGCCGCCGCGCTGCAGAAGTCCGCGGCCGCCGCGGTCGCCGAGACCGAGGACGGCGTCTGGACGGCCGCGGAATGGATCCCGTTCCTCGGCCCGAACCTCGCCGCGATCCGCACCGCCGCGGAGGGGGTGGACGACCTCGCCGACTTCGCCGTCGAGGCCGTGCCGACGCTCGACCTCGCCGCGTTCCGCCCGGTCGACGGCGCCGTCGACCTGGCCGCGGTGCACAGCCTCGAGAAGGTGGTGTCGAGCGGCGCGGCGGTGTTCTCGTCGGTGAACCAGCGCATCGACGAGACGGACCGCTCGGTGCTGCTGCCGCAGGTCACCGGAGCGCTGGGCACGCTCGACGACGCGGTCTCGCGCGTGGACGACACGCTGGGCACGCTCGCCCCGATCCTGCGGGTGCTCCCCGCGGCGCTCGGTGAGGGCACCCCGCGCACGTACCTGCTCATGTTCCAGGGCAACTCCGAGCTGCGGGCCTCCGGCGGCAACCCCGCGGCGCTGGCCCTCGTCACCGCGACCGATGGCCGCATCGAGCTCACCACCCAGGCCACGAGCGTGCAGTTCGACAACGCGCGGCCGGAGAGCATCGCCCCGCTCGACCCCGAGACCCAGAACCTCTACTCCGACATCATCGGCCGCTGGATCCCGAACATGACCGCGACGCCGGACTTCCCGACCACGGTCGAGATCATGCGCGCGTGGTGGGCCGACGAGGGGCTCCCGCCGTTCGACGACGTGATCTCGACCGACCCGGTGGCGCTGAGCTACATGCTCAAGGCCACCGGCCCGATCCCGCTCGCGACCGGCGAGACCCTGACGAGCGACAACGCGGTGGCGATGCTGCTGAACGAGGTGTACTTCTCCTACGGCGAGTACGTGCCGGGCAAGGTGCTCGACGCCTCGGCCCAGGACGAGTTCTTCGCGGCGGCTGCTGCGCAGATCTTCTCCGCGCTCACCACCGGCATCCAGAGCCCGCTCGGGTTCCTCGACGCGCTGAGCCAGGCGTCCGACGAGGGCCGCATGAAGCTGTGGTCGTCGAACCCCGACATCGAGGCGATGCTCACCGGGAGCAAGGTCGCCGGCACGCTCCCCGCCTCCAACGACGACCAGACGGTCGCCGGCGTGTACTTCAACGACACCACCGGCGCGAAGACCGACTACTACGCCGACGCGAGCGTGGTGTCGTCGAGCGACCAGTGCACCGCGACCGGCGCGCCGTCGTTCCGGCAGACCATCACGTTCGCCAACAACATCACGCCGGAGCAGGCCGACGCCCTGCCCTACTTCATCACCGGCCCGCACTTCCAGCCCGGCTACATCGCCACCGACGTGGTCGTCTACGCGCCCGTCGGTGCCACGATCAGCGGCTGGGGCGTGGAGGGCGCCGAGAGCTACACGCTGGTGTCGGAGGGCACCCACCTCGGGCGCACGGCCGTGCGCATCAACGTGGTCACACCGCCGCAGACCGCCGCGGTCATCACGGTCGACATGACGGGGGCGGAGGGAACCACCGGGGCCGACTACGGGCCCTACGACGTGTGGACCACGCCCATGGTGCGACAGACCCCGGTCACGCTCGAGACGCCCGGCTGCGGCTGATCCCGCGGCCGGGGGTCACGGGCCGCCCCACCGGTCGAACGGCCACAGGATCGGCCCCGCCCTGCCCACGACCTCGTCGCGCGTCATCCACCGGGCGCAGTCGCCGGCGTCGGGCCTGCCGCGGCACGGGTAGACCGAGTCCGCCGAGTTCGCGCGGTTGTCGCCCAGCACCAGGTACGAGTCCTCCGGCACGGTCACCGCGGGGAAGCAGCGCGTCGAGGCCGGGGTCGTGTCGCAGTCGAGCTCTCCCGCCACGAAGGGCAGGTCGCGCGTGACGTAGGGTTCGTCGAGCGGTTCGCCGTCGACCAGGACCGCGCCCTCGGCGTCGCAGCACTCGACGGTCTGCCCCGGCCCCGCGATCACCCGCTTCACCAGCACGTACGGCCGGATCCCGGTCGCCTCGCCCGCCGCATCGAGGGCGTCGCGCAGCGGGTTGCCGGTCGGCGCGGGGCGCTCCCACCCGTCGCCGGGACGGAACACCACGATGTCGCCCTGCTGCGGGTCCGTGGCGACGTACGCGAGGCGGTTCACGATGAGCCGGTCGCCGGGCTCGAGCGTCGGCGCCATCGAGTTCGACGACGGCTGCCCCACGAACGCGACGATCAGCAGCGCGAGCACCAGGGCGAGCGCGACGTGCACCCACACGCTCCCGCGCCGCCGGCGTCGCGGGCGGGACGGCTCGGTCGTCGTCATGGTCTCTCCGGTCGCGCGGTCGGTGGTGCACCCAATAGTGTCAGGGAATGCGAGGGGGAACCGAGGCCGACGTCGTGTCCACCGGAGTGTCGAGCGGCGTGCGCGCGACCGATCGGCTGCGCATCCCCGACGTGCTGCGCGGGATCGCGATCGTGGCGATGCTCGTCGCGCACGCCGCGGTGTTCCTGCCCGTGAAGCCCCTGCCGGTCACGTTCGTGAGCTCGATGCTGAACGAGCTGGCCTCTCCGCTGTTCGCTCTCGTGATGGGCATGTCCGCGCAGCTGCTGTGGACCAGGGGCCCGCGTGTGCCGCTCACGCTGCTGCAGCAGGTGGTGCGGGGACTGTTCCTGATCGCGCTCGGGGTGTGGATGTCGACGTGGGGGTCGTGGGTGGCGATCATCCTCGGGCATCTGGGCGTGCTCCTGATCGTCGGCGCCCCGCTGCTGCTCGCCCGCACGCCGTGGCTCATCGCGATCGCCGCGACGCTGCTGCTGCTCAGCGACCCGCTGGTGCGTCTGACCCGGGGGTGGCTGTGGGCGTACACGGCGCCCAGCCCGCTGCACGAGCTGCTGGAGTGGGTCGCGCTGAGTCCGTCGTACCGGCTGCTGAACCTGCTGCCGTTCTTCCTGGCGGGTGCCCTGCTGATCCGCCACGGGCTGCGCCGGGACGGGCTGCTGTGGGCGCTCGCGGGCGTCGCGGTCGTGGCCTACCTGTCGTGGGGCGTCGCGGCCTTCACGGAGTTCGGCGGAACGGACTCCGGGCTCCTGTTCGACACCCTGCGCGACATCGGCCTGGTGTCGGCCACGTACGTGCTGGTGGTGCTCGCGGCCACATCCCGCCGCGGCGCCCGGTTCTGGAACGCGCTGTTCACGCCGCTGGTGGCGTGCGGACAGGTGGCGCTGTCGCTCTACCTGCTGCATGTGGGTCTCATCGCGCTGTGGAACGGAGCGTACGGACGGCCGGCGGAGAACGCCTGGCTCGGATGGCTGGTGATCGTCCCCGGCATGATCCTGGTCGGCTGGCTGTGGTGGCGCTTCGTCGGCACCGGCCCGGTGGAGTGGGCGATGGGCTGGGTGACCGGGCGCCGCAAGCCGCTGCGACGCACGCGCTGACCCGCGGCACGCACGAGGGGTGCGGTGTCGGCACCGCACCCCTCGTGGCCGGCTCGTCAGAGGAGCGTGATGCCCACGTTCGAGGTGGTCGTGTTGTTGCCGGTCACGTCGTCGCCCGCGACGGTGGCCGTCATCGTCTGCTGCGGTCCGCCGAGCAGCCCGGTCACGATACTCAGGTTCAGCAGCGAGTCGAGCGTCGTGCCCAGGTTGATCACCACGTTGCCGCCCGCCGGGATCGACGGGAGCGTGAGGGTGTAGTTGCCGTCGGTGCCGGCGACGGTCACACCGGCGACCGGGCCGATGTTCAGGGTCAGCAGCGACGGCGTGTACTGGATGGTGGTCGTGGCGCCGGCGGGGGAGGCGGCCGGGCCGTTGTTGGTGATCGTGAGCGTGTTGACCGTGGCGATGCTCGCGACGGCCAGCGGGCCCACGCCCAGGCTGAGCGTGATCGGCCCGCTGAGCGCGGGGACCAGGTCGCTGTCGGTGAGCGATGCGGCGGCCAGCGGCGTCGCCACCGCGGCCGCGATGACGGGGACCGACCAGGCCGCGCCCTTGACGACCGTGCGGCGCGTGATGCCCTTGTTCTTCTGGATTTCCTCGGTCACGTGAGTGTCCTCCCTCGTAGATGCAGATGCGGTTTCCCGCGGTGTCGTGAAGAGGCGACACGTTGTCTGCATCCCCCAGGAGCCCCTCCGTGGACCTCAAGCTAGGGCTGCGGGGAAGGGCGTTCCGGGGCTTCCCGCGAAAGACGCGCGGGGTGCGCCGAACCTGCGCGGAGTGTGCTCTGGGAGGGGCGCGCGGGCTAGGCGCGGCGGGCCGAGCGGAGCGCGCGCGGGGTTGCGGAGTAGGACTCGTCGAGGGCGCGGCGCAGGCTCATCGGCGACTGGAAGCCGGCGCGCTGCGCGATCTGGTCGATGCTCAGCACGTCGTAGCGGCTGTCCATCAGCAGGGAGTGCGCCAGGCGGGCCCGCTGTCGCCGGATCTCGCCCGCCACGCTGTTGCTCACCTCGGAGAACACCAGCTGCAGCTGGCGCAGCGACGACTGCACCTCGCGCGCCACCCTGGCCGGGTTCAGCGACGGGTCGCCGCACTGCTGGGCGATCACCGCGATCGCCCGCTCGCGCAGGACCTCGTGGGGCGTGCCCTGCCCGGTGACACCGCCCACGCGGTCGAGCACGAGGGCGCCGCTCATCTCCATCACCAGCTGCTCGATCGCGTACTGCTCGATGGCCGACGCGTGCGCGTCGGTGTCGAGCAGGCCGGCGATGAACCGCTGCAGCGATGCATCCAGCAGCCGCCGTTCGGGGTACACGCTCGCGTCGGGCGGGAGGGAGGGCACGAAGGATGCGATGGCCGAGCGGGGGACCAGTGCCGCGACGCAGCGCCAGACCCCGGCCGCACGGAGCCGCCGGGTGATGCCGTGCGGTGCGATGACGAGGCCGCTCTCGGTCTCCACCCAGGGCTCGCCGTCGACGCGCGACCACAGGGCCTGCGCCTCCAGGAACGCGAACACCGAGTGGTCGGGGTAGGCGCTGACCGTGTCGACGGTGAGCTCGGACGTGGCGCCGCCCATTCCGAGCAGCAGCACCCCTCCGGAGCTGCGCACGCGCGAGCGGAGACCGGGGTGGTCCCCGACTCGACGGATCCCGTGCAGGGAGAGCTCGCGGTCGTCGATCGAGTGGGCGGCCTTGGTGTTCACGAGGTCCTCCTCAGAGGTTCCGTTCCGCGGGGGGATCCGGGCGGAGGTTCGCTCCGCCCCGATCGCTCGAGGGTTCGGGGCGCACCGCCGGTGGACGACACTGCCCGATTTGAACAAGTATTCAGTGGAGCACGCGGAAGTACAGAGGTGATCAGAGAATTCCCGCGCCGACGGGCACGGGGATGGTGGTGGTCGCCGTCGCGGCGGTCCCGCCGATGGTGACCGTGAGCGTCACGGGGAAGGTCGCGAGCGCGCTCACCGTGACGCCGGTCGACGCTCCGGCGAGCCCGACGACGACCGACAGGTCCACGGCGCCGTCCGGGGCGACCGTGACGGTGCGCGTGCCGGTCCACGTGGTGGCGGGGAACCCGGACTGCCCGACGATCGGCGCGGTCTCGTAGACCGCGGTGCGTTCGGCCGCCGTCGTTCTGACACCGTCGACGGACCAGACGCCGATGCCCCGCGCGCGGCCGAGCGAGAGCGTGAGGTCGGTGGGACGCCCGATCGCGAGCGTGATCGTCGCCGGGGCGGCGGTGATCGGGCTCGGCCCGTTCACGATCGTGAAGCGGGTGGGCACCGTGACCACGTTCTGGCTGGTGAGGACGCCGCCGCCGTCGAGCAGGGGAAGGGCCACGAGTGAAGTGGTGGCACCCGTCCAGGCCAGGCTGAAAGTGGTGGCGCTGGCGGCCGCGAGCGGTGCGGCGGCGGCCAGCGCGATCACCGGGACGCTCCACGCGGCGGCGTGCAGGACGGCTCGTCGCGACGGTCGGGGCGGGGGACGGTCGTCGTCGATCATGGGGCTCTCTCCCGTGGGTGCAGAAGCGTGACGTGCGGTCGCGGAGCGGCGACACGAACCGTCTGCATCCCCCAGGAGCCCTCCGTGGAAGAGACGGTAGGGGCGGGCGGACGGGCACGGGCGGCGCACCGGGGAAAAGCGCGCTGTGCGCGTTCTTTCTGCGCGGATTGTGCGTTCGACTCGGGGTGGGCGAAAGCGCCGCGGGCTCGGCCGCCGCCCCGGGGAGCTGCCGCGGTGCACGGATAGGCTGGCGCCATGTCCGACCGCATCCGGGTCGCCGCGATCGGCGCCGTCATCGACATCGACGCGTCGACCAGGGGTCCGGTGTTCGCGGATCGGGTGCGCGCCGCCTGGAGCGACGCGCTGACCGACGCCGACGGCCCGCTGCACTCCGTCGTCCGCGTTCGGGAGGGCGGCGACGACGACGCGGCCCTCGCGCTCCTGTCGAGTGACGTGACCCTCGCAGCGCTGGCCCTGCGCCGCGGCGACGCCCTGTGGATGATGCACGCCGCGGGTCTCGCCGACGCCGACGGCCGGGTCGCGGTGCTCAGCGCGCCGTCGGGCACCGGCAAGACCACGGCCGCCCGCCGGCTGGCCCGTCGGTACGCGTACGTGAGCGATGAGACCGTCGGGGTCGCCGCGGACGGCACCATCGTCGCCTACCGGAAGCCGCTGTCCGTGATCGAGGCCGCCGCACCGCACAAGGTGCAGGTCGCGCCCTCGTCGCTGCACTCCGGGGTGCCGCTGTCCGGGGCACCGCGCGTCGCCGCCGTCGTGGTGCTGGACCGCCGCGTGGACGGACCGGCCTCACCCGAGGTCGAGCGCCTCGACCTCGCCCAGGCGCTCGAGCTGCTCGCGCCGCAGACCAGCTACCTCAGCGACGCCCCGCGCCCGCTGCACCTGATCCGCGACGTGCTCGACCGCGTCGGCGGGGCCGTGCGCGTGCGATACCGCGAGGCCGAGACGCTCGACGCCGTGGTGGCCGCGCTGCTCGCGGAGGCGCCGACGGGGTCGCGGTCGCGCGACGACGCCGACACCGCGTCCGAACCCATGCCCGAACCCGAACCCGCGCCCGAACCCGTGTCCGAACCCGAACCCGCGCCGGGACCCGTGGCCGGGGGCGCGCCCGGCGCGCTCGTGCGCACAGCGGTCGTGGATGCGCTCGACCTCGGCGACGGACGACTGGCCCTGCTGCGCCGCACCGACGACGGCAGCAGCGTGCACGTGCTCGACGGCATCGGACCGGCCGTGTGGCGCGCGGCCGACGGGCGCCCGCTCGACGACATCACGGCGGAGGTCGTGAGGATGCACGGCCGGCCGGAAGGCGCGGACGCCGGAGCCCTCGTCGCGGCGGCCGCGGAGACGCTGCGCACGGACGGACTGCTGCGGCGGGCGCCTCAGACCTGAGCCGTGCCCCGGCGGCGCACGCCCGGCGTCTGTCCGGCGTCGGAAGGCGGGTCGGCCGGTGCGTCGTCCGGCTCCGCGTACCGCTCGTACGCGCCGTAGTACTCGCGGCCGTAGTACGCCGACTCGGCGCCCTTGCGCGGCACGCGGTTCAGCACGACGCCGAGCACGCGGCCGGTGGTGCGCGTGATGTTGGCGATCGCGCGCTGCAGCATGTCGAACGTGGTCTTGCCGGACGACACGACGATCAGCACGCCGTCAGCGCCGGCGGCGAGCACCGCCGCATCGGTCACCGGCAGCACGGGCGGGGAGTCGAGGATCACGATGGCCGACGAGCTGATCTCGGCCAGGAAGTCGCGCATGCGCTTCGAGCCCAGCAGCTCGCTGGGGTTCGGCGGGATGCGCCCCGCCCCCACCACGGCCAGCGGCACGTCGCGCGAGGGGCGGTGCGCCACGTCCTGCAGCTCCGCCCGCCCGGCGAGCACGTCGGTCAGCCCGACGTCGCGGGACATGCCGAAGATGTCGGCGATGACGGGACGCCGCAGATCGCAGTCGATCAGGATCGCCCACTGCCCGGCGGCCGCGAGGCTCGAGGCGAGGTTGACCGACACGGTCGACTTGCCGTCGCCCGGCACCGAGCTGGTCACGACGATCACCCGCGGCGGGTGATCGACGTCGATGAACTGCAGGTTCGTACGCAGCTCGCGCATCGACTCGATCGTGTGGTGGGAGACGCCGTGCTGCGACTCGAGCGAGAAGTCGATCACCTGCCGCTCGTCGGACATCGACTTCTCCAGCGGCAGCGTCCCGATGACGGAGACGCCGGTCTCGCGCTCGATGTCGCGGGGGTGGCGGACCCGCCGGTCGACCGTGTGGCGCACGAACGCGTAGACCAGGCCCAGCGCGAGTCCGGCGAGCGCGCCGATGAGGACCGCGATGCGCGTGTTGGGGGAGGAGGGTTCGGTGGGCAGGCGCGCGGAGTCGCCCACCACGAGGGAGATCGCGGCCGGGGTCGACGAGGTGCCGCCCTCGAGCTTGTCGATCTCGATCGCCATGCCGTCGAGCCAGGCCTGCGCCAGCGCCTGTGCCTCCTGCGGCGTCGGTCCCTTCGCGGTGACCTGCAGGGCGGTCGTGTCAAGCGGATTGGTCACGGTCACCCGGTTCACGAGCACGTCGGGGGTCGTGTCCAGCCCGAGCTCGTCGATCGCGTGCTCGGCGACCGCCCGCCACGAGCCGATGTTGAGGTACGACTTCACCCTGCTCTGCGCGAGCTGATTGCCCACCAGGGCGGAGCCGCTCGAGCCGTCGCCGCCGGCCGCCGTGACGATGCCGGTGGTGTCGGCGGAGTACACGCGCGGCTGCAGGGCGGTCCATCCGAACGCGGCGGCGGCACCGACCAGCGTGGCCACCACGATCACGATCCAGTGCGCGCGCACGATGCGCACGTAGTCTCTCAGTTCCACGGTTTCCGCCCCTCGCGCATCCCTCGGGGAGCACGGGATGCCTGCATGACCATGAGCATACGGTGATCGTCCGTGCGGACGGGTGCGTCTCAGCCGATGGCGTCGCGCACGACCCGCTCGACCTCGGCCAGCGCCGGGGTGAGCTGCGATGCCGAGAGCGCGTAGGTCTCGCGCGAGCGGCGGTACGGGTCGATCACGTCGTCGTCCTCCGGCTGCGAGGGGGTAAGTCCGCGCTGGTCGTTGAGCGCGCGCAGCACGGCGGCGAACCGGTCGGCAGGGGCGTCGCCGGCGGCATCGGCTGCCGCCCTCGCGTCCGCACTGGTCAGGGTGGACGCGAGCCGGGCGAACTCGCGCACCGTGAACGTGCGCCGCAGGATGCTCGGCAGCATCTTCACCGCGTGCGAGCGGTGCTCCCTGGCCATGGTCAGCACGAGGTCGGTGTCGGCGAGCAGCGGCTCGACCAGGTAGCGCGCCTGGTGGGCGGCGGCGATCGACGGCTCGACGCCCGCCGTCGCCGCGAGCTCGAGCGCCGGCTCCGGCATGCCGTGGCCGACCAGCGCGTGCGTCCCCGCGCTGTGCACGCGCT
>NZ_SSDM01000184.1:0-2540 GCF_004794375.1 Microbacterium sp. K35
ATCTTCATCGCGTCGAGCACGGCCACCGGGTCGCCCGCCGCGACCTCCGCGCCGTCGTCGAGCAGCCACCGCACGAGCGTGCCCGGCGCGGGAGTCCGGAGCTCGGACGCGTCCGCCGCAGGCTCCGTTGCCGGCTCCGGCGCCGGACGGCCGATCCCCGCCAGCAGCTCCGCGGGCAGCCCGAGCACGACCCGGCGGCCATCGACCTCCACGGGGAACCGCTGCAGCCCGGACACCGGTGCGACCGCCGGTCGCGGCTGCGCGTCGAGCGCGGGCAGCAGCACCGTCTCTATCCACTGCGTGTGCACCCCGAAGGTGTCGGTCGCGAATGCGGGGTCGTCGATCGCGCGGAGGTCGAACGGGATCACCGTCGCCGGGCCGTCGACGGTGAGCTCGCGCAGCGCCCGGCGTGCTCGCACGAGGGCGGCCTCCCGGGTGTCCGCGTGCACGATGAGCTTGGCGATCAGGGAGTCGAACGCGGGCTGCACCACGTCGCCCGCCTCGATGCCGCTGTCCCATCGCACGCCGGGGCCGCCGGGGATGCGCAGCGCCTCGACCCGCCCCGGGCTGGGAAGGAACCCGCGACCGGGGTCTTCCGCGTTGATGCGGAACTCGAACGCGTGACCCGACGGCCGCGGGGTCTCGGTGAACGACGGCCCCTCGCCGAACGCGATGCGGAACTGCTCGCGCACGAGGTCGGTGCCCGTGACCTCCTCCGTCACCGGATGCTCGACCTGAAGGCGCGTGTTGACCTCGAGGAACGAGATCGTGCCGTCGGCCGCGAGCAGGAACTCCACGGTGCCCGCCCCGCGGTACTGCACCTCGGCGCAGATCGCCCGCGCCGCCTCGTGGATCGCCGACCGCTGCTCCGGAGCGAGTGCGGGCGCCGGTGTCTCCTCGATCAGCTTCTGGTTGCGCCGCTGCATCGAGCAGTCGCGGTCGCCCACCACGACCACACCGCCGCGGCCGTCGCCCAGCACCTGCACCTCGATGTGCCGGGGGCGCTCCAGGAACCGCTCCACGAAGCACTCGCCGCGACCGAACGCGGCCACGGCCTCCCGCGTCGCCGCCTCGAACGCCGCCGCCACCTCGGACAGCTCCCGCACGACCTTGAGGCCGCGGCCGCCCCCGCCGAACGCGGCCTTGATGGCGATCGGCAGCCCGTGCTCCTCGGCGAAGGCCACGGCCTCCTCCGGGCCGGAGAGCGGCTCGTCGGTGCCGGCCGCGAGGGGTGCGCCGACCCGCTGGGCGATGCGCCGCGCGGTCATCTTGTCGCCGAGGGCGTCGATGCTCTCCGGCGACGGGCCGATCCACACCAGCCCCGCGCCCTCGACCGCCCGCGCGAACGCCGCGCTCTCGGAGAGGAAGCCGTAGCCGGGGTGCACCGCGTCCGCCCCGCTGCGGCGCGCGGCGTCGATCAGCGCCTCGACCGACAGGTAGGTGCTCGCGGCCGTGTCACCGCCCAGGCCGACGGCCTCGTCGGCGAGCCGCACGTGCAGCGCATCCGCATCCTGATCGGCGTACACGGCGACCGACGTGTATCCGGCCTCGGCGCAGGCGCGGATCACGCGCACCGCGATCTCGCCGCGGTTGGCGATGAGCACACGGGTCATGGGGTCTCCTTCACGATGAAGCGCACGTGCACCCCCGGCGGGAGCTGCGCGGCGAGGTCGAGGCTGCGGTCGGTGAGTGCGCCGATGATGGGGTAGCCGCCCGTGAGCGGATGATCGGGGAGGAACAGCACGGGCTGACCATCCGGCGGCACCTGGATCGCGCCGGTCACCGCGCCCTCGCTGGGCAGTTCCCCGCCCACGGCACGCTCCAGCGGCACCTCGCCGTGCAGCCGGATGCCGACGCGGTCGGAGCGCGGCGTCACCGTCCATTCCTGACCGGTGAGCGCGGCGACCCCGGCCGCGGTGAACCAGTCGTCGCGCGGGCCGAGCGTGATCTCGAGCGCCACGGTGTCGCCCGGGGCGGGAAGGTCGCGCGGCAGGACAACCGGATCCACCGAGGTCACCGGGGCCGTGCCGATCGGCACGACATCGCCCGCCGCGAGGGGTCGCGGGCCGAGCCCGGCGAGGGTGTCGCTGGCGCGGCTGTCGAGCGCCGGGGCGACGTCGATCCCCCCGCGCACGGCGATCACGAAGCGCAGCCCGCGCTCGGGGTGACCGAGGGTGAGCTCGTCGCCGTCGACCGTGGCGAACGGTGCCCCGGGGGCGATGTCGCGCAGCACGCCGGCGGCGTCCGTGAGGGTGAGGACCCCGGTCGCTCCGGCCACCGCGGCCACCCCGGCTCCGTGGAACCGCAGCACCGCACCGCCCACGCACTCCAGGACGGCAGCGGCGGAGGGGTTGCCGACCGCGCGGTTGGCGTCGCGCAGGGCCACCCGGTCCGCGATGCCGGAGGCCGAGACGCCCAGGGCGGCATAGCCCGCGCGACCCTCGTCCTGCACGAGCAGCTGCAGCGACGAGCGCACGACCTCCACCGCGGGGGCTCCGGGAGCGCGCGCCCCCTGGGTCGCGGAGGCTTCTCCGCCGCGC
>NZ_SSDM01000185.1:0-732 GCF_004794375.1 Microbacterium sp. K35
ACGCTCTTCCGACCTCGCCCAGGGCGGCGGCGCCGACGGTGCGGCGCTTCCGGCAGCGCTGGAGGCCATCGCACAGGAGCTCCGCGGAGCGTGACCGGCTTCCGTCGCGGAGTGCGGCTCGGCGTCGACGTGGGACGCGCCAGGGTGGGCGTGGCACGGTGCGATCCGGACGGCATGCTGGCCGTCCCGGTCGAGACCGTGCCGCGCGACGATGCGGCGATCACGCGACTCGTGGCCATCGCCGCGGAGTACGAACCGCTGGAGTTCGTGGTCGGGCTGCCGGTGAATCTGCAGGGCGCGGACACCCCGTCCACCACGGATGCGCGCGAGTTCGCAGCGCTGTTGCAGCGCGAGAGCGGTGTGCCGGTGCGGCTCATCGACGAGCGTCTGAGCACGGTGTCCGCACACGCGGCATTGCGGAGTTCCGGGCGTTCCCAGAAGAACTCTCGTAGCATTGTGGATCAGGTCGCCGCGGTGGTTCTGCTGCAGCAGGCGATCGACACGGAGAAGAGCACCGGAAACCCGGCCGGTGCACCGGTCCCCGTCGATGAGGAGCCCGCCTGATCATGTCCGAACGCGATAGCGCTTCGCCACCGCACGACACCGACGCGCGCTTGGGCGACCTCTTCGAGAACCTGCCGGCCCCGGCGCCGCAGGTCCCGACGGCCGACACGAGCGGACCCGTGCCAGGCTCGCGCCGCGCCGCTCGTGAGGCCGCGCGGCGAGCCGCTC
>NZ_SSDM01000186.1:0-778 GCF_004794375.1 Microbacterium sp. K35
GCCTCGGCGAACGACAGCCAGCCGCTGACGCCGCGCCCCGCGGTGGTGGCGTGCGCCTCGGCGTCGATGGCGCTGAGGGCCGGGCTGATCGAGCGCAGCAGCGCGAGCGGGTCGAGCCGGCCGCGCGCGACCGTGCGGAAACCGAGGTGATGCCCGCCGGTGCGCCACCCGCGCTCCGCCATCCGCCGCTCCACGTCGGTGTCGGCCGTGCCGCGCAGCTCCACGAAGTCGCGCAGCAGCCCCGACGATGCGGCGACGTCGTTGACCGCGGCGATCTCGTCGATCAGGATCCGCGCGGCGACGGCCGGCATCGCCACCTCGGCGGCGACGATGAGCGACTGCAGCTGCGCCTCGCCGAGACCGCGACCGAACAGCACGAGCCGCAGTCCGGAACGGCCGGGACTGTCCACGCGCACCGAGGCCGCAGCGTCGCCGTCGGCCCGGGCGGCATCGGTCCACGCGTCGAAGCGGATCCGGTGGCGGAGTGCATCGGCCAGGTGTCCCCCGGCTTCGCGCAGAACCCCCGCGCCGTCGATGAGCGCGACGCCGAGGCCGAGATTCGCCGCGAGGTGCCCGAGCAGGTCGCCGAGGTCGTCCGCCGCGTACTCGAACGACTGCGCGACCTTGCGCACGCGGGTGAGCGTGAGGGCGTCACGCGCCTCGATCAGCATCCAGCAGGCCCGGGCGAGCTGCACCGGCCGCTCGACGTCGAGCAGGGTGAGCCCGAGCCTGGCCGCGAGCCGGACGGCGCCGCGGTCGACGTCGGCCGCGGCGCCGT